>JAZSDJ010000007.1:0-15463 GCA_045531105.1 Eubacteriales bacterium
ACCATTCGATAGTGCCAATTGTCTTCGGAGTAAGTTCGTAGAGAACACGGTTAATGCCCTCAACCTCGCTTGTGACAAGGCTTCAGGCTAATATCCCCCTTACTCGGTGACTGCTAATATCCTTCCATATTTACTTGTGGGCTTAAAGGTATTGATGGTTTTACTCCTACTGCTTTTACTAATATATTTTATCCTTGTGTGACTAATATCTTTGAGAATACTAATATTTGTCTCTTAGGGACTATTTATTCTTGTTAGATAACATTTACTAATTTCACATTACAAAAAGCCTCGCGTTTGCGAGGCTTTTATTTTGTGTTTTTGTGCAATTTGCACAAAAATATGCCCCCCCCCCCCGTTTTTTGTGAAAATTGTCTTGACTTAAGTTTATCACATATGATATTATAAGATAAAGAAATATTTTTATATCGTGGGTAACACAAAAAAGGAGATATTATGAAAAGAAAAATTTTTTTGGCTATGCTTGCTTGCGTAGTGCTTTGTGCTTTTCTCGCTATTTGCGCAAGCGCAGCAACAACAAATGAGTTCGGCACGGTTGAAACGAGCTCGACGATTGACCTTACAGGAATGGCTACCGACACGGATTTGCGCGTGGTTCTTTACGATGGCACGGAATATCACACATACCCTGCACAGTACATTGTTACAAGCGCAACTGATATCACTCTTGATTTCACAAAAATCAATGCGGCTTTCGGTAAGAACTACTCGACTGAAAACGACAGTGTAATCCGCATCGAGATACCAAGGCATGTAAAGACTATTGTAAGCGGAGTGTTCAACTATGGCAAGAACGACAATTTGGTTGAGGTATTCTTCCCTGCCGGTTCAACTGTCACAACACTCAAATGGGGTTGCTTTGAGCAGAACAAAGGACTCCAAAAAATCAATCTTCCGGCAAGCCTTACAACTCTTGACGGACAGAACAATTTTGCAAAATGCTCATCTTTAAAGTATGTAACCTTTGACGAGGGATATTCTATCAGCTATATTCCCCTCAATTGCTTTCAAAGCTGTTCTTCACTTGAATACATTAAGTTTCCAAACTGTGTAACAGAAATAAGAGGCGGAGCGTTTGGCTCTTGCTCTAAGCTAAAGACCATAATTTTTGGTGATAGCCTGCAAACAATGGGCGGTCCTATGTCAGACTGCTCTACCTCGGGCTCTGTATGGTACTTGCCTGCAAGCTTCTATTCCTCAAGCGTTACATCAACCCCTCCATCAAATATGTTCCACTGGGCAGGTGCTCAAACTAACGGTGTCAGCGGAACAAGCAACAACCCAAGGAATATAACATTTGTTTATACAGGCACTAAGGCTGAGGCTGAGGCGCTTCAAGCAAGATTTAAGGCTGCGGACGCGACAACAGGCGAAGGCTGTGTGGGTCTTTCAAGGCTTTACGACGCAACTCTTTGCACAGAGGAAGAATACGAGCAATTGACCGGCAAGAAAATTGGCGAAATTGCAACAGGATATTATCTTGTTTATGGCTACAACAAGTGCAAGGCATTCTATGAAAACGAGCATAATTACGGCGATGTCAACAGCTGTACTGCTGATGCAAAATGTGAAAGAAACTGCGGTCATGTAGTGAAATCACAATTTACAGAGCACAAAATGGTAAAGAGCTTCACCTATGCAAACGGCTTTGATAGCAATGGAGTATATAGCTGTATTTGCGAAAATGCAAGCTACTGTATTGGTGTAGGCGCAAGCGAGACCTATGTAAAGAGCGAGGTTAAGGCTCCTATTATCAAATTCAAGGGATACTCTGTTCCTGAAAATACAACTGTTAAGGGCATCAATGCGGGCTTTAGCATTGATAAGGTGCTTCTTGAGCTTTACAATGATATAAACACTGTTGATGCAAGCCTTACACTTTTTATGGTTAATTCTAAGAGTGGCAACGCAGACATTTCAAAAATCCTCGATGGTGCTACTCTTGAGCTTGCTGATGGTGTAAAGGGAATAAATGTAAAGATTTCATCTATCAACTATACTAATATCAGCATAGAGGTAAGAGGCTTTGATGATAGCACAAACGATGGTGATTTCTACACTCTTAACCTTATTACTGCAATTGCGGTAAAGACCAACAAGGGTATACACTATGTACAGGCAGGGCTTAAGAATTCTCCTAACACAACTCTAAGCATTGATGGCGTGGACTTCAATATAGTAAGCGCGAGCAAGGTTTACGGCAAAGCACCTCAAGCATAAATTTAAAATAAAGACCTTGCAAGCTTTCGCAAGGTCTTTATTGACTTTTTATAAGGCGTATGCTACAATAAAAATAGAGGATTATCAACACTATGAGAGCTTTTATAGCGAGATACGATTATGAAGGAAAAAAAGCATAAGAAATTAAAGATATTTTTTATTTGTCTTGCCGTTTTTGTTTTAATTGTTCTTTTCACTCCGTTTATAGTTTTGCACTACGATGATGGCGGAACTACCACATATTTCGCGCTTACATACAAAATAGTAGATTGGAAAAGTGACTTAGATTATCCCGATGTCGAGCAAAGGACTCGTATTTATTTCTTCCCAGACAACCTCAAGGACCTTGACGAGCTTTGGGAAATAAAGCACTAAAAATAATTCAAGGGCTGTTGCACTAAGCGACAGCCCTTTTACTTTTATTCATATACCGTTGAGTCACCAAAGGGCTCGTTTGAATATGCCATCGCGCAGAATTGAGCAAGAGTTGTATTTTCTATTTTCTGTTCATTAAAGACTGTTGTTCCAGCGCCTATGGCAAAAATCGGAACATTTTTATTTGTATGGTTATATGAGCCAAAATAATAATTCTTCGGCGCTGTTTCAACCAAGTTTCCTGTTTCGTGGTCGGCTGTAACTACAAGAGCGACGCTTGGGTGGCAAAGTGCGAACTGAGTTGCGTATGCGATTGCGTCATCAAATCTTTTCACTGTATCAATTACGCCCTGTGCATCTTTGTCGTGAGAATGTTTGTCAATCTGTCCTTCCTCTACCATCAAAAAGAAATTCGAGTTATCGCTTGAAAGTGTTGCAAGCGCTTCTTTGACTTTCGTTGTCAATTCGTTGCCCACATCACCTTGGCAGTAATCAATTAGCCCACCACTGACAAGAGCATCAATTTCAGTTTGAAGTTCGTCGGTGTTTTCGCGCGAAATATTATGGCACATATAAGATGATGGAGTTGCGCCAGTTATAAGGTCGGTTGTAATAATTCCTGTTTTTGCGCCTTTTTCGCTCGCAAGTTCTCTTACATTTTTAATTACATTTTGGTCCTTGTCAAGTCCAACATGACCATTTATAGTTTTATAACCTGTTGCCATCGCTGTTCCTGAGGCGGCGCTATCTGTAAACTTTGCCTCTTTATTTATAACAGAGAGCGAACGAGTCACAGAAATTCCTATATTCGGAAATGATTTTGCAACGAATGAAAAATTCGCGTTTTCCTCAGACATTTTTATATGATTGTCGCCCATTCCGTCGCCAATCATAAAAATTACACTTGTGTAAACTTGTTCAGGGGTATATGTAAAAGCGCTTCGAATTATCGGCACTTTTGAAATGTCGAATTTTCCTTCCTTGGCTATTGCGTACTTATTTACGAAGTCACCACAAGACGCACCAACATAAATACCATACCCTTTCATGACAATTTTTTTATTTTGTTTAAAAAGAACATATTGTCCGTTTTGAAGTTCTGTATCAGTTTTTGATTCTTCGCGATTCGTTTCGCCAATTAAAAACTCCTCGTCCTTTTCTTCTTCGTTGTCGGTTAGAATTTCAAGTTTCGCTCCCGTTTTTTCAAAGACAAGATTTGAGAAATTTTCGGCACAATATTTTGTTGTAATATCAGCATTTTCTGGAATGATTATTGAATATTGTTCGAGTTTTATAACCTCGTTTGTCAAGCACGACGTGAAGGAAAATGCAAGTGTCAGAATAAGAAGTGTCAAAATGACACACAGAATTTTTTTCATTTGCTAAGTCTCCTTATTTTGTTGTTTCTATTGTATCATATATATGCATCAAAATCAACTAAATAGGTCGAAATGTGTCAATTATTTGGAGTTTTTTTAAATTTTTTGAAAATTCGTTTCTTGAAATTTTGATGAAAATATGGTATAATTAGAGTGCAATTACAGAAAAAACAGTCAACGAGGTAGCAAATGACAACGGAAATTATCAAGGCAAAAATCAACAAACTTTTCGAAAAAGGTGATATTATACATATGAATGTATCGCTGAATCACCCAAAAGTGCTTCTAACAGGCGTACCTGTAAAAATAAAGGAAGTTTACGCGCATCTTTTCCGAATTAAAGAGGTTGAAACTGGGAAGTATTTCACAATTCAATACACCGATATTTTAATCGATCGTGTGCAGGTGTTGGAATTTGAAAACATAGGTTAAAAAAATCCTTGCATTGTGCAAGGATTTTTTTTGATTTTTAGATAATGCCCTCAACAAATGCGTACTTTTCGGCATAGTTTTTGCTCTTGCCATTTTCCCAAGTTCCAAATCTTTCAAATGTGTCTGGACCTACAAAGCCAGGTTCTTGTTCGATTGTATGGAATGGGCCGAGCAAGTTTCTGTTGCCAATGGTTGCTGTAAGGGCTATTTTGTTTTCGCCTTTCTTGACAAAATTTGACACATCAATACTGTTTTCAAACATCATTCTACCGATATATGTGTCGTTTATTTCAACATCTACAATTAAAAATGGTTTATCAATTACAACTTTTGCATTTGTTTCTTCAATATTGATATTTTTACTTATTTTAATATTTCCTGCAAAGAATGGGAAGCCGTCTTTTATGAGGTTTTCTATTTTTTCCTTTTGCTTTCCAATATAAAAATCGCTACCAAGTATGAGATTTTCATTTTTTCCATTTTCAAAATTGCCGAAAACTCCAAAATCTCCTCTCAAATAAACAGGCTCAATTTCGGTATCATATGCAAGGCAGTTTTTAAGTCCCTCAGTTACATTTTCGCCAAAGAGTGCATAGTAAACATTCTCGCCTTGATAATAGTCGAGAGCAACTACTATCTCATTATTTCCTTCTTTGAGATTTTTTGAAATATCATAGCGGTTTTTAGCCACTTCAAAGTCGTTTTCTTGACACTTGGGCGCTTCTTTTTCGTTTACAATCACATTATAAACTTCTTCGTTTTCTAAGAAAAGGTCGCATTTTTGAGGAATTTCCTTCACTTCAAATTCGTATTTGAGATAGAGTTTGCCCTCATATTTGTCTTTTAACAGTTCGTCAAAGGCGCACATATGGTGACGCTTTTCGGAATAGTCCTTGCCATTTTTTGAATAGCGCAAAATGTCAAGGGTTAGATAGTTATCAATCTTTTCACAATCAAATGCCCCGTCAAGGCGCACCTCTGTAAGTGGCAATTTTTCTTTTGCTTCTTTGTTTGACGGGAACAAAATATAAGATTGTCCATCTTCAAATTCGACACTTGTTGGCACATTTTGAGTTTTTTCGGTTATTATGTCGTACAAATCAAAGGATTTTGCGCCCTTTACCTCTATGTTCACTTTTGTCTTTTTGCCAAGATTTACTGCGTAGATAAAGTCCTTGCCGTTTTCGTCTGTTCTGTAACTTGTGCGAACACTTTCATTGTTTTCAAGTTTGATAGGTTGGGCATCTATTATTTCTTGCCAAAAGGCGTTCGTTTCAAGATATGCGTAGTCAAATTTTTCGCCTTCAAGATACTCTGGCTTGTCGTCTGTCAAAAGAACTTTTCCACCTGTTTTTACATATTTGGAAATGAGTTCTTCACTTGATTTGTCCATCGTGAAAATTTGTGGAAAAATTATATAATCATATTTGCAATTTCCTACGACAAGTGTACCGTTTTCAACTCTTGCGTGTCTTGACATTATGGTTTCGTCAAGGAAGTGGAAACCTACTCCTTTTTTGCCAAGTTCGTCAACTAACGCTTCTATTGAGTATTCAAGTGAAGCAATACCAGAGCGATTTGTCCCGTCAAAGCGCTTGTAGTCAAAATATGCGCTTCTTATTGGGTGAAAAACGCCGACATTTACAAATTCCTTACTTTCAGCAATAATTTTTCCAAGGTATGAAAAATAGTCGTTGAAATCCTTAAATCCCTTTTTCACCCAAGGATTTGCGCTTGAAAAATGCGCTGGGTAATCGCGTTTTCTCTGCCCATGCTCCTCATAAGGTAAAAGGTGTTGGCACATAAGGTTTATGCCGTGAACATATTGGCACTCTGTGATTTTTTTGAGGTATTTTGGCGTTATGTTCCAACCACAGCCCGCAAATGTTTCAGTAAGTATCTGTTTTTTGCCAAGTTGAGTGCTAACGCTTGCCACTTGTCTTTCGGCAAAGCCCCTTGAAATCCAAGAGCCTAAATAGTCAATTCCCGGAATATGCTCGTACTCATAAAATGGCATAATTCCTGCACAGCAAAGCATTTGACCGTCAAGACAGCCTTCTTCGATATAGTGACCTGTGAGTTTATAGCCATACTTATCGCACCAATCATAAATTTTCTTGCCGAAGTTTTCGAGCATGAGGGATTGCATAGATTTCCAGAACTTATAACGAAAGGCACGATAGCCCTCTTTTTCTATAAATAAAAGTCCCAGTCCGTCAAGAATGTCCTCGCCATAAGTTTCTTTGAAATATGGGGGTAAAACCTTTGTGTATGGTGTGTCCCAACGATAATATTGAGGTTCGTCAGTGAAGAAACCTTTGAGTTCGTATTTATCTCTTTTTCTGTACTCCTCGTGAGTAAGTGTGATAAATTTGTCAACCACCTCTGGGTTTAAAATATCGGCAGTTGAGGCAGAATAATGTTCATATACATTAAGGCAGTTACTACAAGGAGAGTTCACTCTTATGAGAGTTTCTCCACTCATATCATAGGACACGAGTGCATTTTTGTCGTACTCGCCGATTTTGTGAGTTAAGTATCTGTCGTGATTTTCGATATCTTCAAGAAGTTTGCCACCCACAAATCCACTTGGCCAACCATTTTCGTCGTAAGCATAGGCTTCCATACCAAGTTCCTTTGCTCTTTTTGAGCAAGCCTCTATACATTCGTGCCACTTATCGCCAAGATATTCGGTTTTAAGCCCGCCTCTTGCGTGCATAAAAAATCCGCCTATTCCGTTTTCGTTCATCCATTCAACCTGTTTTACAAGTTTGTCTTTATCAAGTTCGTCATTCCAAGACCAAAATGGTAAACTTCTGTATTTTTTCTCTACTTGTTTCATGACTCGCTCCTTTGAGAAATTCTGTTCTTATTTTAGCACAGTATTGTAAGAAAAGCAACAAAAAAGAACAGATAGAAATCTGTTCTTTTATTTTACATTAAATCCTTGTTATAGATTGCTCTTTCGCCACCGATGAATTTTGGACGGACACGGGCGCAGACAAGGTTTGCCTCGCCTATTTTATTTATCGACAAGCGAACTGGAACCGCTACCTTTTTTAAGTGCATACCGATAAGTGTATTTCCTATGTCCATTCCTGCGTCCGCTTTGATTTCTTCAAGCACAACTGGGCAATCGAATTTTGAATAAGCCACTGTTGCAAGAGAGCCTCCCGCTTTCTTTTGTGGAACTACATTCACCTTTTCAGCAAATGGTACGGCTTCGCGCTCTGTTATAATTGCGCGATTCAAGTGTTCACAGCATTGGATTGCGAGATATATTCCAAGTGGTTTTGTCACGGAATAAATACCCTCGAAAATTTCGCCCGCTGTATCAGGGTCCGAATTTGTGCCGATTTTTGAGCCGACTACTTCGCTCGTCGAGCAACCGACAACTAATATATCTCCTTTTTGAAGTTTAGCAACTTCTAAAAGTTCTTTTGTTGCATTTATGCATTGTTCTTTTATATTCATAATAACGCCTCTTTTTATAACTTTTAAAATATTTTATCACTATTATAAAAAAATGTCAATATTTTTGCGTTTGTTCACAATTTATTCACAGTTTTGGTATATACTAATATACGTAATAAAAAATCATATAATAGTCTACATAAAGGAGATTAAAAATGGCTAAACTCAACAAATTAAAAAATGGCATTGGTATTAATGGTCCAGTACTCACTATCGTTATGGATGGAGTTGGTATTGCGCCAGAGGGTGCGGGCAACGCTGTAACAAGCGCATACACACCTACACTTGATATGCTTATGGAAAAATACCCTTGGGTTAAACTCAAAGCGCATGGTACCGCTGTTGGTCTTCCAGGTGATGACGATATGGGTAACTCCGAGGTTGGACACAACGCTCTCGGCTCTGGACAAGTTTTCGCACAAGGTGCTAAACTCGTTTCTCAATCTATTGAAAACGGAAAAATGTTCGCATCTGATACTTGGAAAACTATCGTTTCAAATGTAAAAGAAAACAATGGTGTTCTCCACTTTATCGGTCTTTTCTCAGATGGTAATGTTCACTCTCACATTGACCACCTTAAAGCGATGATTAAGCAAGCAAAGGCAGAGGGTGTTTCTGTTGTTAGAATTCACACTCTTATCGATGGTCGTGATGTTGGCGAAACAAGTGCTCTTGATTATGTTGAACCTTTTGAAGAATTTCTTTCTTCACTTCGTGACGACAGTTTCGATATTATGATTGCATCTGGTGGTGGTCGTATGGTTATCACTATGGACAGATATGAGGCTAACTGGAAAATGGTTGAGGATGGTTGGAAGACTCATGTTCTTGGCGAAGGCAGACAGTTCTGCTGTGCTAAAAAAGCCATTGAAACTTATCGTGAAGAATACAAAGTTATTGACCAAGACCTTCCACCTTTTGTTATTGCAAAAGACGGAAAGCCTGTTGGAACTATCAATGATGGAGACAGCGTAATTTTCTATAACTTCCGTGGTGACCGTTCTATTGAAATTTCAAAGGCATTTGACGACGCTGATTTTGACAAATTCGACAGAGTTCGTTTTCCAAAAGTCGTTTATGCGGGCATGCTTGAATATGACGGCGACCTTCATATTCCTTCAAGATATCTTGTAAATCCACCTGAAATTACAAACACAATGGGTGAATATCTTGCAGGCACTGGCATTTCACAACTTGCAATCTCTGAAACTCAAAAATACGGACATGTAACTTATTTTTGGAATGGAAACAAGAGCGGTAAATTTGATGAAGCCCTCGAAACTTATATCGAAGTTCCTTCTGATGTTGTTCCTTTCGAGCAAAGACCTTGGATGAAGTGTGCGGAAATTACTGACAAACTTATCGAATGTCTCAGAAGTGGCAAGTATGATTGTCTCCGTGTAAACTTCCCTAATGGTGATATGGTTGGTCACACTGGTAACCTTTTGGCTACTCGTTGCTCAATGGAAGCGCTTGACCTTCAACTCAAAAGAATTCTTGATGTTGTTGACGAACTCGGTGGTGTCGCTGTAATTACCGCTGACCACGGAAACGCAGACGAAATGTACGAAGTTGACAAAAAAGGTGCGCCAAAGACAGATAAAAACGGCAAATACAAGGCTAAAACAAGCCACACTCTCAATCCTGTTCCTTGCATTATCTATGATAACTTCTACAAGGAGAAGTACGAAGTTAAGGCTGACGATGGCGAATTTGGTCTTTCAAATGTTGCTTCAACCGTTGCTAATCTTCTCGGCTATGAAGCACCATCTATGTGGGACACCTCTCTTATCAAAATAAAATAATATCGCAGGGGGCGAAAAATCGCCCCCTGTGTTTCTAAAAACAGTTTTTATTGAGATTTTCTATTATTTGAGGATTTATGAAAATAATTTACAAGGACAAAGATATAATTGCGTGCGAAAAGCCTTATGGCGTTTCTTCGCAAGCAAGCGAAGGCGAAAATATGCTTGATTTAATTGCAAGCGAAATTGGAATTACACCTTTTGTTGTTCATCGCCTTGATGTGACTACCACGGGGCTTATGGTGTACGCTTTGAACGAAAGAAGCGCCTCTATTCTTTGTGAGCAGGTTACATCTCGCTCGTTTGAAAAGGAATATATTGCTATCGTGCATGGTCACACACCCGAGTGTGGCGAAATGGTTGATTTTTTGTATCACGACAGGTTAAAAAACAAGTCTTTTGTGGTTAAGACAAAAAGACAGGGGGCGAAGGAAGCAAAACTCGAATTTCGTACACTTGCCCACGCAAATTTTGAAGGCGAGGACTTATCACTCGTGAAAATCAAGTTGCTAACAGGTCGTACTCATCAAATAAGAGTTCAATTTTCCTCTCGCGGTTTTTGTCTTTGGGGCGATGGGAAATACGGTGCTAAGGACAACGACAGAATTGCGCTTTATTCACACAGTATCGCTTTTTCTCATCCTAAAACAGGTAAAAGGCTATTCTTTTCCTCTTTTCCAGAAAAGGAAGGCATTTGGAAGGTGTTTGAGCAAAATTTATAAAAAAAGAAAGCAGACTTTTTTCAAAGTCTGCTTTTTTCTGTGCTTGCTTTTGTGAAGAAGCGGGCTGGCTTACTTGCCTTTCTTCTATTTACCATTGTCAGTTTTGTGGCATATATCTGACATTGCACAATTTGAACAACCACAGCCACAGGAGGATTTGCCCTGCTTTTTGTTTTTTACAAGTCTTACGACTATTGCGACTACAACGCCCAGAAGGAGTGCTGATATGGCGATTGTAGCGATATTATTTTGAATGAATTCTAACACAGGCTTCCCCCTTTCTGATTTTTTATTTATTTGAGATAACTAGTCCCTTTATCTTTTCGATGATGGAAAATTTTGCTGGACGGGCAATCATATATGCAAGGAATGCGATTGCCAAAACAGCAGAGATAAGTCCAAGCACGCTTGCTGTAGCACCTATTGTGCCAAAGAGTGCGCCTGTGAAAAGTGAGCCGAACCAGTAAATGATAAGTGCTACAAGGTATGCAAATCCACATTGATAGCCGATTGCGAACCAAGTCCATTTTGCAGAGTTCATTTCGCGTTTTATTGCACCTATTGCAGCGAAGCAAGGAGCGCAAAGTAGGTTGAATGCAAGGAATGAATAGCCTGCAACCTTTGACATTTCAAAGAAGTCAAGAACTCCGAATACTGCAACAACCTCTTCCTTTGCTACAAGTCCCATAAAGGTCGCAACTGTTGCTTGAATACTACCGAAACCAATAGGAGCGAAAATCCATTTAAGTGCATTTCCTATATAGCCAAGAATACTGTTTGAAAGTTCCATTTCAAGTGCAAATCCGAATCCGTCACCTGTGTTGCCGAAACGAGAAGCGAGCCAAATTACTATCGTCGAGAGAAGAATGATTGTTCCTGCCTTTTTAATGAATGACCAACCTCTTTCCCACATACTTCTCAAAAGATTTTTAATAGTTGGCATATGATAATCTGGAAGTTCCAAAATAAATGGCGAGGGGTCGCCTTCGAATGGTTTTGTCTTTTTAAGAATGAGTCCCGAAATTACAACTGCGACAATTCCAAGGAAGTATGCGCTTGGCGCAACCCACCACGCTCCTCCAAAGAGCGCACCGGAAATAAGGGCTATTATCGGAAGTTTTGCACCACAAGGAATGAAACTTGTTGTCATAATTGTCATTCTTCTGTCACGCAAGTTTTCGATTGTTCTTGATGCCATAATTCCAGGTACACTACAACCTGTCCCTATAAGCATAGGAATAAATGATTTACCACTCAAACCGAGTTTTCTAAAAATGCGGTCCATAACAAAAGCGATTCTTGACATATAGCCACATGCTTCAAGGAATGCAAGGAGCAAGAAAAGTACGAGAATTTGTGGTACAAATCCAAGAACCGCTCCAACACCACCAACGATACCGTCAATTATGAGTGATGAGAGCCATTCTGCGACAATGGGTTCCCCATTATCATCATAGAAAAGGTCTGTCAAAAGCACGGGAACCCCTTTTACCCATACACCATACTCCGCTGGGTCTGGGGCTGTTTCAAAAATAGGGTCAAGGATTAAATCTATTGCGTAACCCGCTTCAACAAGTGCAGGTCCGTACGAGCCATAGGCTTCTTCAAATGCGCCATAGTCTTTATCGTTAAAAGAATTCAGAAGTTTCTCTGCGCCAACGACTTCATTATCGCTCGCTGATTCAAGCGCCCCTTTGATTATTACGCTTTCCCAAATCGGTTCTGCATGTTCTTCGACTTTTTCATCGTATTCACCATCAATTCCAAGAAGGTGGAAACCATCACCAAACAAGCCATCGTTTGTCCAGTCGGTTGCCCAAGTTCCTATCGTTGTTACTGAAATAAAGTAAACAAGGAACATAATAATTGCAAAAATCGGAAGTGCAAGCCAACGATTGGTTATAATTTTGTCAATCTTTGCGCTCACTGTCGCTTTGGGGTCTGTTTTCTTTTTATAAAAAGTTTTGATTATTGATGTTATGTAATTGTATCTTTCGTTTGTGATGATGCTCTCTGCATCGTCTTCAAGAGATTTTTCAAGAGTTGATATGGTTTGTTCAATTAGAGTTTTTGTTGTTTCGTCGAAATCGACTTTTGAGAGAACTTTGTTATCTCGCTCGAAAAGTTTTACGCTGTACCACCTTTCTTTTTCTTGTGATACTTTGCCTTTTATAAGGGTTGAAATCTTTGAGATTGCTTCCTCCACTTCTTTATCAAACTTGTGAAGTGGAACTGTTTTTGCATTCTTTGCAGAATCAATACAAGCCTCAGCAACCTCTTTTACTCCTGTGCCTTTAAGCGCTGAAATTTCCACAACCTTACAACCGATTACTTTTGAAAGTTTTTGAATATCAATTTCATCGCCACGTTTCTTTACAACATCTGTCATATTGATAGCGACAACAACAGGAATACCGAGTTCTGTGAGTTGTGTTGTAAGATAAAGATTTCTTTCAAGGTTTGTACCGTCGATTATATTAAGGATAACATCGGGTTTCTCGTTGAGAATATAATTTCTCGCCACCACCTCTTCAAGGGTGTATGGAGAGAGTGAGTAAATTCCAGGAAGGTCTGTGATTATAACACTCTCGTGCTTTTTAAGCCTTCCTTCCTTTTTTTCAACTGTAACGCCTGGCCAGTTACCAACGAATTGGTTTGCGCCTGTCAATGCGTTGAAAAGTGTAGTTTTTCCCGAGTTAGGATTACCTGCTAGGGCAATTTTGATTTCCATATGTACCTCTTTGGTTAGTTATTGCTAACTTGTTTTCAAAAAATTATTCAACCTCTATGATTGAGGCGTCTTCTTTACGAATTGAAAGTTCGTACCCGCGAACATTTATTTCCATAGGGTCTCCAAGTGGTGCAAGTTTGCGAACATAAATTACAACGCCTTTTGTAATTCCCATGTCCATAATTCTACGTCTGAGCGCTCCTTCACCATGGAGTTTTACAACTTTTGCCTCAGCGCCAACAGGCACTTCTTTCAAAGTTTTCATTTTTTCTCCTTCGAGTTAGCATATGCTAACGCAATTACATTTTTAAAAGTTAGCCAAGGCTAACTACACGATAATAATATCACAGAAGCAAAGTGTTGTCAAGTACTTTTTCGAAAAAATTTGATAAATTTTTCAACTTTTTTCATGCCACCCAAAAGATGCAATTTCTGCTCATTTTGCACTTTTCTTCCTTATAATTATATTCCGTGCGTGCGTAAATATTTCCTTATTTTGAATTTTTGATTTTTCCTCTGATTTTGATATCATGATATCAAAATGAAGATGGATTTGTGTTTCAAAATTGAGGTCAAGCATCCTCTGTTACCTCTGATTGAACAAAGGTTGTTGAGTAGGATTTAGCATCGCCTTCGCCAAGGGTAATTTCATTTACGTAGAGTGCGATTGCAAGCTCATAGTTAAGTGCTTCACCCTTGAAGCAATTAATTTTAATTGTAATAGTTGAATAGATTGAGCTTGTTGCACTAACTTGGATTGCATTTTGTGTAAGTGTAATAAGTCCGTTTTCAAAAAGCTTTTCTGACACTTGTGCTTGCTCGGAGTTTACATTGAACATAACAACACCAAACTCTACTACCTTACCAGTGAATTCTTGGTATTCATTATATATAGAACTTATGTTATTAAAATCTTTAATACAATTATTATATCATATGCAAATATGTATTGTCAATATGCACAGCAAGCAAATACCCTCCCGCCGTTTTTTGTATATTTTGCACAAAAATGTACAAAAAAAATATGCACCTCAAAGCTAAATCGCTTTGGGGTGCATATTATAGTGATGAAAAAAATTAAAAGCTAAAAGTCAAATGCTACAAGCAACACTATCTTTAAAAATTTTTAATTCTCTTCATTTTTATTAAAATATTGTTTTAGCTTTTCAAAGGTTTCGTCGCTAATTACATGCTCTATTTTACAAGCGTCCTCGGTTGCGACTTCGTCGCTAACGCCGATTGACTTCAAAACTGACGATAAAAGAACGTGTCTTTCGTACACTTTTTGAGCCACGCTCTTGCCTTCTTCGGTGAGTTCAATTCCGCCATCTTTTGACACTGTGATATAGCCACCGTCTTTCAAAAGTCCCATAGCGCGACTTACGCTTGGTTTTGAAAAGCCCATATATTCGCAAACATCTATTGCTCGAACAAAGCCTTTTACTTCTTTAAGTCGAGATATAGATTCAAGATACATCTCTCCTGATTCTTGAAGTTGCATAAAAGACACTCCTTTCTTTTTTACTTCTTTTGCATCTTACGCGTTGATAATTGCGTTTATAATGCTACGACGAGATTCAAGCACTTTTGTTGCATCGTCCTTATTTTCGCCTCTTACTGAATAGTAAACCTTGATTTTTGGTTCTGTTCCAGATGGACGAATTGCAATCCACGAGCCGTCCTCAAATACGAATTTAAGAACATCGGATTTTGGAAGGTCCTCTACGCCTTTTTCGTAGTCGTAAACTGTTACAATACCATCAATAAGTGACTTACCCTTACCTCTCATTTCCTTCATAATGCCTTGAATTTTTTCAACGCCATCAATTCCTTTAAGTGTAAAACTGTCAAGTTTGTCAAGGTAGTAGCCATATTTGTCATAAATGTCGTTCATTACATCAACGAGAGTTTTGCCTTGATTCTTGTAATAGCAAGCCATTTCGCAAATGAGCATAGATGCAACAACTGCGTCTTTATCTCTTGCGTGCATACCTACAAGGTAGCCATAACTCTCCTCGTAACCGATAACGAATTTATAGCCTGTTTTTTCATAGATGCCCATTTGCTCACCTATGAATTTAAAGCCTGTGAGGGTTTCAACAACGCGACAGCCATTTGCCTTTGCGATTGCTCCACCAAGTTCGCTTGTAACAACTGTTTTTACAACTGTTGATTTTTCGTCAATATCGGCTTTATTCATTTTAATCACATAGTCAACCAAAAGTGCGCCCACTTGGTTACCTGTGAGAAGTTTCATTCCGTCTTTTGTATTTACTGCGATACCTACACGGTCACAGTCAGGGT
>JAZSDJ010000221.1:0-14023 GCA_045531105.1 Eubacteriales bacterium
TGTGCCTTTTGAACATTCAACACTAATTTGATAAACGCCGTTTGCCTCGTTTATAACTTCGGGAATAATAGACGAAATATGTATTTTTCTTGCCTGCCTTTCAACCTCAACACCTTGACGCGCGAGGTCGACAAGTTTTTGACCATTTATTTTGAGCGCGCTATACATAGGTGGCACTTGCAGAGTATCTCCGACAAACTTTTCGCAAGCCTTGAAAAATTCGTCTTTGGTGGGGAGTGTGTCGCATTTTGTTAAAATTTTGCCACTTATGTCCTCTGTGTCAGTTGTAATTCCAAGTGTTATTTGAGCGACATAACCCTTGTCCTCAGCAGTAAGAAATTCGCTCGCCTTGGCACTTCTGCCAATCAAAATAGGCAAAACACCCGTAGCCATAGGGTCAAGAGTGCCTGTGTGCCCAACCTTTTTCGTGCCGAAAAGTTTTCTCATTTTGAAAACTATATCGTGAGAGGTCACACCCTCGTGTTTGTCAACTATGACAACACCAGAAAGTTCAGCCTTTGTATTCATGAATTGCCTCTGAAAATAACTTTTTAACACACTCAAACGCTTCGCTCATAGTCGTATCTTCAAGAGTCGCACCAGCGGCGCGTGTGTGTCCGCCACCACCGAGTTTTACGCAAAGGTCAGCCACATTAATGTCAACATTTGCACGAGTTGAAACTGAAAGTTCACCTTGCGTTGATGTTTCTTTTATAGTAACAGCGAGATATACTCCGTCAAGTGTGCGAACTGTGCTTATAATATCACCAATGTCGTTGTTTGTGACATTGTATTCTTTCTTCATTTCGTTAGTTACTAAAAGAATTGCAAGTTTGCCATTTTCAAAAAGTTTTGTGTGTTCAAGCGCCATTTTTTGCGCCGAGAGTTCACCTGCGCTCTTACGGTCAAAGATTAAATAGTTTATCCTCGCAAAATCAATTCCTGTTTTTATAATTTCCGATGCACAAATAAGCGCATCTGGCGTTGTGTTGGAATATTTAAAACAACCTGTGTCGCCAGAAAGTCCGGCATAAACGCACTCGAAAAAGCGTTTTGGAAGTTCGTTTAAAATGCCGAGGAATTTGGCAATATCATAAACAATCATCGCACAAGCGGGTGCGAAATTTTCATAATAATCACAAAAGCGCCAGTTCATTTCGTGGTGGTCAATGTTGAGAGTAACATAATCTTGATAATCTGAATACTCACCAAGTTGTGAAGGAGCCCCGACATCAATAGCGATAACCCTGTCAAAGTCTGAAATCTCAAAATTTTCTGTGAGGTCCTCACCATTTGTTATAAATGAGAATTTTTGATTTGGCTCATCGCAACAAACAACCTTAACACTTGAACCAAAAAGCTCCAAAATGCATTTGAGAGAATAAGCAGAACCAAGAGTGTCTGGGTCAGGGTTTCTGTGACAGAAAATCAAGGTATCGCAAGGGGATTTGAGCGAAAGGGCAACTTTTTCAAGAGTCAACTCACGCATCGTCTCCGTCCTCCTCGTCATCAGGTTTTATGTCAAGAGTTCCTAAAATTTTTGAAATGTTTGCGCCATATTCAGCAGAACCATCGTATTCAAAAGCGAGTTGAGGAGTTTGACGAAGATTTATTCTTCTTGCAAGTTCTGAACGGAAAAATCCTTGCGCGTTTTTAAGCGCCTTCAAAACCTCGGTTTTGTCACCAGTCATAACCGAAAAATAGATTTTTGCAAACTTCAAATCTCCACTTACATCAGCACCAGTGATAGATACGAAAGCGTCAGCAATACGAGGGTCTTTTACATCTCTTATAATTTGCGCCATTTCTTCTTTGACAGCGTCGTTTATTCTGTTTCTTCTGTATTTAGCCATATTAAATTCCTTTCATATAATAAAAAGATACTTTTTAATAGTATATCACATATCATATGAAAAATCAAAGCCTTTTTCAATATACATTTAAAACTTGACAAAAAAGGGAATATGGTGTAGAATATAAATGTTATAATCGTAAATTTAATTATAAATTAAAAGGAGGACAAAATGAAAACGGTATTGAATGTTATTTGGTTTATTTTATTTGGACTCGTGTTTACTGCTATTCATCTTGTTCTCAGTGGAGTTCTTCTTTTGTCGATAGTTGGAATACCTGCGGGAAAAGCGTTTTTCGATATAGCGATGCTTGAAGCGTTTCCGTTTGGAAAAGTCGTTGAGTATAGCGATGCTGAGCCGAGCGTACCAAACGTTTTGTGGGGGTCTATTGCAGGACCTACAATTTCACTTGTATACCTTGTTCTTGCCCTTGTGCTTTGCGTAACAATAATATTTATTCCTTTTGCAAAGCAGTGTGTAAAAATTGCAAAATTTGCCTACTCACCATTCGGTAGCGAAGTTTACACCGAAGATATGTTAAGACAATCAAACCATACACCAATATAAAAAATCCCTCGTTTCCGAGGGATTTTTATGTTGAACACAAAACAAAGAACAATAAGTGCAATTTTGTATTTTGCTATTTAAATGATTTCAATTTGGCACATTTTCATCGCGTCGAGGGCATTTTGGTGACTTTCGGGCGTTACCCCTGCACAACACGAAGAGTCAACGATGAATTTTGTCTCTGGTAAAAACGCTTTAAGACCGATTGCATTTGAAATAACGCAAATATCTGTGCAAAGACCAACAAGAGTAATTTCATCAATTTTTTCTCGCTTGTTTTCGCTATCAAGCATTTCAAATAGGGTATTTGAACCAAAGGTTACCTTGTCAATCGCTTTGCTGTTTCTGAGTTCGTCAATTTGAGAATTTATCTCCCAACCCCAAGTGCCTTTGATACAATGCTTAACAGGTAAATTTGTGCCTTCCTGTGTCGATAAATAATCGTTAAAGTGGGTGTCGCGAGTGAACAAAATCTCACCATCAAAACCCTTGATTTTTTCGATAACATTAGGCACAATAGCCACGGCTTCTTTCGTTCCAAGAGCGCCATTTATGAAGTCGTTTTGCATATCAACGACTATAAGAATCCTTCTCATTTTATCAACTCCTTTTCTATATTGTAACATTTTTCACTCTTGTATTCAAGATAAATGTTGATTTTGAAGTTACAAAGGTGTAAAATATTAAAGAGGTGATTTTTGTGAAACCGATAATTACAATAGAAAATATGAGAAAAAGCGACGCGCACGAAATTGCCACAAGAACAAGTGGCAAAGAACTTATGTATCGTGCCTCAAAAGGTATTTATAATAGTGTTTCGTGGCATGGTAAGATAGGAATTGTTTGTGGTAGTGGTAATAATGCAGGCGACGGATATGCGCTTGCTTTAATTCTCAAAGAAAACAATTATTTATCAGAAATTATTCTTTTGAAAGAAAAGTTTTCGCCCGACGGAAAATATTATTTTGAAAAATGCCAAAACGCAGGGGTAAGTGTCGTATTTTTAAGCGAAAAAGAAAGCCTCAAAGAGTATGATATACTCGTTGATTGCATACTTGGAACAGGCTTTTCGGGCGAGGTTCAAGGCGAGGTAAAAGATGCAATAGAAAAGATAAACGAAAGTGGTGCTTATGTTGTAAGCGCTGATATAAATAGTGGTTTGAATGGCAATACTGGATTGAGTTGTTGCGCTGTTAAAAGTGATATCACTGTGTCGATAGGAACTCTTAAAACTGGACACATCTTGTCACAGGCAAAGGACTATATGGGTGAAGTTGTCAATGTCGATATAGGTATTCAACCACTTGACAAACCATTTTGGCTTGTTGAGAGAGAAGATTGTAAAAAATCACTCAAACCAAGATGCGCTTTTTCGCACAAAGGAACATACGGTTATGCAACTCTTATCGGTGGCTCTTGTGAGTATTCGGGAGCGATAAAACTTGCAAATATGGCACTTAGCGCTATGCGCTCAGGAGCGGGAGTTGTGAAACTTGCGACTGCTAAATCAATCGCAAATTCTGTAATGCCATATCTTTTAGAAAGCACACTTTTCACCCTTGATGACAAAGAGGGAAGTATAAAATTTGTACCCGAGCAAATAGACGACGCGTTGAAGGGCGTAAAAGCGGTTGCAATAGGAATGGGAATTGGTACTCAGTCAGACGCATACAAAATAATAAGGTACATTCTTGAAAACTATAAAATGCCTGTCATAATTGATGCAGACGGACTTAATGCGCTTTCAAAAGGTGACAAAACAATTTTGAAAAATACAAAGAGTAGTGTGATTTTAACACCACATCTCGCCGAATTTGAGCGACTTTGTGGCATCGGCGTTAGCGAAATTTTGCAAAATCCCACAAAGTATGCGCTTGAATTTGCAAAAGAGTACGGAATCACCTTGCTTCTTAAAGGAACGGCAACAATAGTGACAAACGGGAAAGAACTTTACCTGATAAATAGAGGCTCGGCAGGAATGGCAACGGCGGGAAGTGGCGATGTTTTGAGTGGAATTATGCTTGGTTTGTGCGCGCAAAATAACGATCCACAAGAACAAATCTCAAATGCATATGTTTCCGCATATATAAATGGCATTGCAGGTGAACTTGCCAGTGAAGAAATTGGAGATATTTCAATGCTTTCTTCCGATACAGTTGCCAAAATTCCACAAGCAATAAAAGAAATAATCAACAACTAATAGCGAATAAATATTCACGAAAACTTGAATATATTCACTTGAAAAGGACATAGCGAAAGCGACTGTCCTTTTTTTGCGCGTTGTTTTTAAAAATCTTTGTCGAAATAGCATGAAAATTTATTCTAAAATATTGACAAAACGCAATATACTGTTATATAATAATTATATTATTTTATATATTTTAGAGGTACATATGGTTTTAGATTATATCATTTTAATCTTGTACGCACTTTCCATGGTTGGAATTGCTATCTATACAAAAAACCGTTCAAAGTCAGTTGACGATTTCTTGTTCGCGGGCAAAAAAGGGCTTAACGGTTGGATGAGCGCTTTCGCTTACGGAACTACATATTTCTCAGCCGTAATTTTTGTTGGCTATGCAGGTAAGTTTGGCGCACAATATGGTCTTGCATCTGTGTGGATTGGTGTTGCAAATGCGATTTTAGGCTCACTTATCGCTTGGATTGTTCTTGCAAAGAGAACAAAAAATATGACTACTCGTCTTGAAGCAAAAACAATGCCCGAATTTTTTGAAAAGAGATACGAAAGTAAAAATTTGAAACTTGTATCTGCAATCGTAATATTTGTTTTCTTAATACCTTATTCAGCATCAGTTTACAGTGGTCTTAGTAGCCTTTTCAAAATTGTTTTTGGAATTGAAGGTTGGATTATAATGCTCGCTCTTGCGTTCATTACCGCGCTTTACCTTTTCTTCGGTGGCTATTTTGCAACCGCTCTTTCCGACTTTATTCAAGGTATAATAATGCTCATTGGTGTTATTCTTATGGTGTTCTGTTTTATGAACCACCAAAATGTAGATTGGAACTTGTCAAGTCTTGTTTCTAACCCGGAACTCAACTGGTTTACATTTGGCAGTTCAAATACAGGTATTTACGGAAATACAATGTCCTTGCTCTCGCTTATATTCCTTACTTCATTTGGCGTTTGGGCTCTCCCACAAACAGTTCACAAATATCACGCAGTAAGAGATAAAACCGCAATCAAGCAAGGAATAATAGTTAGTACAGTTTTCGCACTTATAATAGGTTTTGGCGCTTATTTCGTTGGAGCGCTCTCGGGGCTTTTCCCACTTGAACTTGTAGGAGTTAAAGGCGACGACGTAATCCCAACAATGTTGAATATCGTAATTCCAAGTGGACTCATAGGAATTATAGCGGTTCTTATTCTTTCGGCAAGTATGTCAACGCTTTCGTCAGTATCTTTGGCATCAGCATCAGTTGTTGCAGTAGATATTTATAAAGGAAAAATCAACAAAGAAGCAAGCGATAAACGCGTAAATATGACAATGAAAATACTTTGCATTGCGTTTATCGTAATATCAGTTGTTCTCGCAATCCTCAATGAAAAATTCGGCATCGCAGCCATCGCTTATATGATGGGAATAAGTTGGGGAACACTTGCAGGTTGCTTTATCGGTCCTTTTGTTCTCGGAGTTGTTTGGAAAAAGGTTACAAAGAGCGCAACTTGGGCATCAATTATTTCATCTCTCGTTTTAACCGTAGGACTTATTATATTCTTCGGTTTCCACAGAAACGGATTTGAATGTACTTTCGGTCAAGCGATTGCAACAGGTATTGGTTGCTCACCAATGATAGGCTCAATTTGTATGATATTCTCAGTCATTATAACAGTGGTTGTAAGTTTGTTTACAAAGCAACCAAGTGAAGAAGCAATTTTTGAGGCATTTGACAAGCCGATTGAAAACGAAATTAAGTAAAGGTGATATAAAATGATTTGGTCAAAACAAGAGACTCTTTCAAGAGAGGAGATGGACGCGCTTCAACTTGCGCGACTCCAAGAAACAGTTTTTAGAGTATACGAAAAAGTTGAACCTTATCGTCGCAAAATGGACGAGGCAGGAATAAAACCCGAAGATATCAAGTCTTTGTCGGACCTTGCAAAACTGCCATTTGTGACAAAACAGGATTTACGCGATAATTACCCCTTTGGACTTTTTGCAGTTCCAAAAGATGAACTTTTAAGAATTCACGCTTCATCAGGTACAACAGGAAAACCAACCGTTGTAGGCTACACAAAAGGCGATATGGACACTTGGACAGAGTGCGTTTCAAGAATTGCCTGTGCAGGTGGAGCGAAACCAACAGATGTAGCACAAATTTGCTTTGGTTATGGCATGTTTACAGGCGCTCTTGGATTGCACTACGGACTTGAAAATATAGGCGCGACAATCGTTCCGTCATCAACTGGAAATAGTGAAAAGCAACTTATGTATATGAAAGATTTTGGAACATCGTTGCTTGTTGCGACGCCTTCCTACGCGCTTCGTTTGGCAGAAGTTGCAAGAGAAATTGGTATTGACCCAAAAACCGATTTGAATGTAAAAATTGGCCTTGTTGGAAGTGAACTTTTGACAGATGCTATGCGTGACGAAATGCACAAATATTGGGGCGACGATATGCTCATTACCTCAAACTATGGAATGAGTGAACTTATGGGCCCTGGCGTTTCAGGAGAGTGCGAACACCTTTGTGGAATGCACATAAATGAGGACTTTTTCATTCCTGAAATCATCAATCCCGAAACGGGCGAGGTGTTGCCCGAGGGAGAGTGGGGAGAACTTGTTATTACTTGTATTAAGAAGGAAGCGCTTCCTCTTATAAGATACAGAACAAGAGATATAACAAGACTTCATTATGAGCCTTGCGCTTGCGGAAGAACAACCTGTCGTATGGAAAATCTCTCTGGAAGAAGTGACGACATGCTCAAAATCAGAGGAGTAAATGTGTTCCCAAGCCAAATTGAAGAAGTTGTGCTTTCAGTTGAAGGACTTGGCCCTCACTATGAAATCGTTGTTGAAAGAGATGGCTATTCAGATAAACTCACAATAAGAGTTGAACTTGCGAAAGCGACAGACTCATTTAAAGAACTTGAAAAAATCGAAAAAGATATCAAGGGCAAGTTAAGAGTTGTACTTGGACTTGATGCTAAAATACAGTTAGAATCACCAAACACTCTTGCTCGTTTTGAAGGAAAAGCGAAGAGAGTAAGAGATTTAAGAAAGGGAGTATAATATGGCAGAAAAGAAGATTATGCTTGGTAACGAAGCAATCGCAAGAGGTGCGTATGAAGCAGGAGTGAAAGTTTCAAGCGCATACCCTGGAACACCAAGTACAGAAATAAGTGAATTTTTAGCAAAATATGATGAGGTTTATACAGAGTGGGCTCCAAACGAAAAGGTTGCTCTTGAAGTTTCCGCAGGCGCGAGTATCGCAGGCGTGCGTAGCATGGCGTGTATGAAACACGTTGGTTTGAACGTTGCCTCCGACCCTCTTTATACTCTTGCTTATACAGGCGTAAACGCAGGTCTTGTTATTGTCGTTGCTGACGACCCTGGTCTTGCAAGTTCACAAAACGAGCAAGATACAAGAATGATTGCAAGAAGCGCACATTTGCCACTTATCGAACCATCTGACAGTAACGAGGCGAAAGAGTTTTTCAAGTATGCTTTTGAACTCAGCGAAAAATACGATACTCCTGTTATTTTCAGAACTACAACAAAACTTTCCCACTCTCAAAGCGTTGTAAATATTGAAGAGCGTAAAGAGGTTGAAGATAAAGTTTACGAAAGAAACATGCCAAAATATGTTATGATGCCAGCGTCAGCAATCGGCAGACATAAAGTGGTTGAGGCAAGAGAAATTCAACTTGAAAAAGACGCTTGCGATTTCCCGATTAATACAGTTGAAATGAATGACAAAAAGATTGGATTTATCACATCAGGTGTTGCATATCAATATGTAAAAGAGGCTTGCCCTGAGGCGAGCGTACTTAAACTTGGTATTATCAATCCACTTCCAAGAAAACTCATTGAGGACTTTGTTGCATCTGTTGATAAGGTTTATGTTTTTGAAGAACTTGAACCTGTTATCGAAGAGCAAGTTAGAAGTTGGGGATTGATAGTTAAAGGTAAAGAGTGCTTTACAAAACAAGGAGAGTATAGCGCAAATATGCTCAAAAAGGTTGTTTATGGTAAAGACGAGGCTGTGTTTGAAAAGGCAGAAGCACCTGCAAGACCACCAATCCTTTGCCCAGGTTGCCCACATAGAAGCGTATTTTCAGTTTTGAACAAACTCAAAATTCACGCATCAGGCGATATCGGTTGCTACACTCTTGGCGCAGTTGCTCCGCTTAATGTAATTGATACAACAATTTGTATGGGTTCAAGCATTTCTTTGCTTCACGGTATGGAAAAGGCAAAGGGCAAGGATTACATAAGAAACTGGGTTGCAACAATCGGTGACTCAACATTCCTTCACACAGGAATTAACTCTCTTGTTAATATGGTTTATAACAAGTCTAGCGCGACAGTTATGATACTTGATAATCGTACAACAGGAATGACAGGACACCAAGAACACGCAGCAACAGGAAAAACACTTAAAGGTGAAGATACATACGCTATTGACCTTGCAGAACTTTGTAGAAGCATTGGTGTAAAAAGAGTTATAGAAATCAACGCTTTTGATGTTGTAGGTCTTGAAAAGGTACTCAAAGAAAGTGCAAGTGGTGATGAACTTACAGTTATTATCGCGAAAGCACCTTGCGCACTTCTTAAAGGACAAAAATTCCCTGATGTTTGCAAATGCACATCTGAGGATTGCCGTAAATGTGGAATGTGTTTGAAAATAGGTTGCCCAGCGCTTACAAAACAAGCGGACGGCACAGTTAAAATTGATGAAACAATGTGTAATGGTTGCGGACTTTGTATGAGTTATTGCAAGTTCGGCGCAATCAAAAAAGTTCCAAGAGCGTAAGGGGGTATTGAGATGAATATAATGGTAGTTGGCGTTGGTGGTCAAGGAACATTGCTCACCAGCAGAATTATAGGAAAAACAGCCCTTAACGCAGGCTTTGATGTGAAACTTTCAGAAGTACACGGAATGGCTCAAAGAGGTGGTAGTGTTGTTACTTTTGTAAGATATGGCAAAAAGGTATACGAGCCTGTTTGCGAGGAGGGAAGTGTCGATATTCTTATCTCTTTTGAAAGACTTGAAGCGCTTCGCTATGCGCATTTCCTTAAAAAAGATGGCGTTATGATTGTAAACGATACAAGAATTGATCCAATGACAGTAGTTATTGGTGCAAAGACTTACCCAGAAGGAATTTTGGAAGGACTTAAAGAAAAGCATACAGTTTATACAATCGACGGTGGAGCTATTGCAAAAGAACTCGGAAATAGTAAGGTTCTCAACTCCGTTGTGTTGGGACTTGCAGCAAAGCATATAGGTTTTAGCGAGGACGAGTGGCTCGAAACGCTTAAAAATACAGTTCCACCAAAAACAATAGAAATCAACACATTAGCCTTCAAATCAGGCTATGAAAAATAAGGAAAGAGGCGCAAAAAATGATTTGGAATAAAGAAATGGAATGTATGTCGCGCGACGACATGAAAAGACTTCAAAGCGAAAGACTTGTAAAACTTGTTGAGTATGTTTACAACAATGTAGAGTTTTATCGTAAAAGAATGGACGAATATGGTGTAAAGCCAGACGACATTAAAGGAATTGACGATATCGTTAAACTTCCTTATACAACAAAAGATGACCTTCGCGATACATATCCATTTGGACTTTTTGCCGCTCCTCATTCTGATATTGTAAGAATTCACGCATCATCAGGTACAACAGGAAAAGCGACAGTTGTTGGTTATACACAAAATGATATTGATGTGTGGAGCGAATGTGTTGCTCGTTGTATGTCAATGGCAGATGTAACAAAGGACGACATAATTCAAATAGCGTACGGCTATGGACTTTTCACAGGTGGACTTGGCGCACACTATGGTGCGGAAAAACTCGGTGCAATGGTTGTTCCTATGAGTACAGGTAACTCGAAAAAACTCACAACAATGATGGTTGACTTTGGTGCAACAGCAATCGCTTGTACGCCTTCATATCTCCTTCACCTCTCAGAAGTTTTAAGAGATGAAGGCTTGCTTGACAAAATCAAACTTAAAGCCGCAATTTGCGGTGCTGAGCCTTGGACAGAAAAAATGCGTACCGAAATCGAAACAAGACTCAACATTACCGCTCACGACATTTATGGTCTTAGCGAAATTATGGGACCTGGTGTTGCTTGTGACTGTAAATATCACGAAGGCTTGCACATTTGCGAGGACCATTTCTACCCTGAAATTATTGATGCAAAAACACTTCAACCTGTTGCAGATGGCGAAATTGGTGAACTTGTATTTACAACAATTACAAAAGAAGGTATTCCTCTTATCAGATACAGAACAAAAGACCTTACAAGTATCACTCACGAAACCTGTAAGTGTGGAAGAACAAGCGCAAGAATTTCACGCTTCAAGGGAAGAAGTGACGATATGCTTATCATAAGAGGAGTAAATGTGTTCCCAAGCCAAGTAGAAGCGGCGCTTATCAATGTAGAAGAGGTAACACCTCACTATATGATGATAGTTGACAGAGAAAACAATCTTGACACCCTTGAAATTCAAGTTGAAGTAGATGTTAAATATTATACTGACGAAGTTAAGGGGATTGAAAAACTCACAAAGAAGATTGCAACAGTTATTCAACAAGCGCTCGGCATTAGCGCAAAAATCAGACTTATGGGGCCAAACACTCTCAAACGCAGTGAGGGTAAGGCAGTCCATGTAATTGATAACAGAAAGTTGTATTAAGGAGGAACTAACAATGACAGTAAAACAATTATCCGTATTTATCGAAAACAGAAGAGGAAGACTTGGCGAAGTTTTAAGAGTACTCAAAGATAACAACGTAAACATTTTGTCAATGTCACTTGCAGATACAACAGAATATGGTCTTTTAAGACTTATCGTAAACAATCCAGAACATGGTAGAGATGTGCTTTTGGACGCGGGATTTTCAAGCATGCTTACAGATATTCTTATTGTTAAAGTTCCACACGTTGCAGGCGCGCTTCAAGGGATTCTTTCAATCATTGCAGAGAATAATATCGATATTGAATATATGTATGGTCTTTCCGTTGAGGCAAATGACGCATCAATCGTTGTTAAAACAAACGCACTTGATGAGGCTTGCAAAGTTTTGAAATCAAATAAAATTGATACAATGACACCAGAGGAAATTTCATCACTTTAATTTATGATTATTGATTTTCACACGCACATATTCCCCGATAAAATTGCAAACGCAACGATTGAGGCGCTTTCAAAAAGCGCCTCAATTATGCCACATTCTGACGGAACATTTGGCGGACTCAGTTCACAAATGGTAGAAAGTGGCATTGATGTTTCTGTAAATCTTCCCGTTTTGACAAAACCTACTCAATTTGATAGTATTATAAGATTTGGTAGCGAAATTAATCAAAAAACAGACACACCTACGCGTATAATTTCATTTGCAGGAATGCACCCTTATATAGAAGATTATGAAGAAAAACTTGAAATTGTAAAAAGTTTGGGCTTTTTGGGAATTAAATTGCACCCTGACTATCAAGGAACTTTCTTTGATGATAAAAAGTATGTAAATATTTTGAAACGAGCGAAGAAACTTGACCTTATTACACTGACACACGCAGGCTTTGATGGCGCGTATGTAGGCAAAGAGATAAAGTGTACTCCTTTGCGCGTTTTGAGAGTACTTGATGCACTTGGCGGTTATGACAAACTCGTGCTTGCACATATGGGTGGAAATGAACTTTTTGACGATGTTTATTCCAACTTGGCAGGCGAAAATATTTATTTTGATACATCTTATGTTCTTTCGTCAATAGGTCAAAAAATGTTTGAAAATATACTTACAAAGCACGGGGAAAATAAGATTTTGTTTGCAACAGATAGTCCTTGGCAACACCAGGGAAGAGAGGTTGAGATTATAAAATCTTACAATCTTGGCGCTAAAACAGAAAATAAAATCTTTTGCGAAAATGCAAGAAAACTTTTAAAATTATAAATACATTAAGAGGCTTTTTGTTATGTTTAATGAAAAAATGTACGCTCTTGGTAGTAAGCGTTCAATTATAAGAGAAATTTTTGAATACTGTAAGACAAGAGCAAGTGAAATAGGTCCTGATAAGGTTTTCGATTTCAGTATCGGCAATCCAAGTGTTGAGCCACCAAAGGAAATCAGCGACACGATTTTGGACCTCATAAAAAATGAAAATTCTGTTCTTTTGCACGGCTATACCTCTGCACAAGGCGACCTCGGCACTCGCCAAGCGGTAGCGAACGATATCAACGCTCGTTTCGGTGCAGGAGTTAGTTCAAATAACATTTATATGACTTGTGGCGCCGCTGCATCTTTGACAATTTCACTTCGCGCGCTTTTGAATAGTGGCGAGGAGTGTGTCGTTTTCGCGCCATTCTTCACAGAATATCGCGTATTTATTGAAAACGCGCAAGGCAAGGTTGTTGTATCAACTCCAATGCCCAAGACATTCCAAATAGATGTTGCAGATTTTGAGAGCAAAATCACAGAAAATACAAAAGCGGTAATTATGAACTCCCCTAACAACCCAAGCGGAGTTGTGTATAGCGAACAAACAATAAAGGCGGTTTGTGAGGTTCTTAAAAAGAAGGAAAAAGAGTACAACCATCCTATTTATTTAATTGCGGATGAACCTTATCGAGAACTCGTTTTTGATGGCGTTAAAGTTCCATATCTTATGAACTATTACGACGACACCATTGTCTGCTATTCCTACTCAAAGGCACTTTCGCTCCCAGGTGAGAGAATAGGCTATATCGCGGTTAGCCCAAAGGCAGAAGATAGCCAAAATGTTTATCTTGCTATATGTGGCGCAGGCCGTTCACTCGGTTATGTTTGCGCGCCAAGCCTTTTCCAACAAGTTATTAAAAAGTGCATAGGTGCAAAGGTTGATGTAAATATCTATAAGGAAAACAGAGATATTCTTTACACCGCTCTTACAGAATACGGCTACGAATGTGTCCAACCAGACGGCGCATTCTACCTCTTTGTAAAGGCGCTTGAAGACGATGCTTACAAATTCTTTGAAAAAGCGAAATCAAAGGAAATTTTGGTAGTTCCTTGTGACGATTTTGGTGTTAGTGGCTATGTTAGAATTGCTTATTGTGTTGATAAAAACAGAATTGTAAATGCACTTCCCGCTTTTAAAGCCCTTGCAGAAGAATATAAAAAATAACTTACAAAAAACATAAAAACGGACACAGATGTGTCCGTTTTTTGCATTTATAGAGTTTTAAAAGTGATTAATCATTGAAAATTCTAAGTCCCGCTGTATCAGTAACAGGGAGAGAGAAAACAACTGCGTGAGCGTCAGTTTGAGGACCTGCCCCGTCCATAATCGCTTTCATAATTTCTTTTTTATGTTCTTTTGTGGAAACTATATAAATCATTTCTTTTTCATCTGCAATAGATACACCAAAGAATTTATG
>JAZSDJ010000174.1:0-7087 GCA_045531105.1 Eubacteriales bacterium
TTTGGTATGGATAAAGAAGGTCAAGATTATCGTGCTTGTGCAGCATATGGACCAATGTATAAATAATTTATAGGAGTAACACAATGAAGAAAACAGCACTTGTAATTATGGCTGCCGGTATCGGTTCCCGTTTCGGTGGCGGTATAAAACAACTTGAACCTCTTGGACCAAATGGCGAAGTTATAATGGAATATTCCATTCACGATGCTTTGGAAGCAGGTTTCAACAAAGTAGTATTCATAATCAGAAAAGAAATGGAAGATTACTTCAAAGAAGTTGTTGGAGATAAAATTTCAGGCATTTGCGAAGTTGCATATGCTTATCAAAACATAGATGACCTCCCAGCAGGATTTACAAATCCGCCTGAAAGAAAGAAACCTTGGGGAACAGGTCAAGCGGTTCTTGCTTGCAAAGGAATTGTAAATGAACCATTTATGGTAATTAATGCTGATGACTATTACGGAAAAGAGGCGTTTGCAACAGTTCATGATTTTCTTGTAAATGGTCACGAAGAAGTAAAGCAATATAACTTCTGTATGGCAGGATTTATTCTTAAAAATACCCTTAGCGACAATGGTGGAGTAACACGTGGTGTTTGTGAGGTTGATGATAATAAATACCTTACAAAAGTTGTTGAAACAAGCGATATCGTAAAAACGCCTACTGGTGCAGGTGTAGCGAAAGAAGATGGTTCTATTTCACCTCTTAATCCAGATGCATATGTTTCTATGAATATGTGGGGACTCACCCCTGACTTTATTGATGTTCTTGAAGGTGGATTTGTTGAATTTCTTTCAAATCCTAATCTCAATAAGTTAAAAGGCGAATATCTCCTTCCAGGAGTTATTGGAGAACTCGTGGAGAGCGGGAAAGCATCTGTAAAGGTTCTTCATACTAACGATAAATGGTTTGGCGTAACTTACGGAGAAGATAAATATGCTGTAAAAGAAGAATTTATCAAACTTCAACAAAACGGAACTTACGGAAAAACACTTTATTAAAAAACAAAACCGACTTGATTTCAAGTCGGTTTTTAAATTTTTGAATTTTAAAATTGTTGAATATGTTAAACAAATTATCACAATAATATAATCGAGGTGATAATTTTATGAAAATTGATACAATTAATTTACTAAAAGAGTGTAATTCTGGCATAAAAATGGGCGTTTCTTCAATAGAAAAGGTTATGCCACATGCCAAAAACGAAAAATTAAAAAAGGCTTTAAATGCATCAAAAGATGAGCATGCTGTTTTGGGTGACGAAACACATAAACTTTTGTTGAAATATGGTGTTGAAACAAAAGAGCCTCATCCTGTGGCGCGAATGATGAGTGATATGAAAATTCGTAGCAAAATGATGATGAACAAAACAGATAAAACCATAGCGGATTTGATGACAGATGGATGCAATATGGGAGTCAAATCTCTTTATAAATATCTTAATGAATATAAACACGCAAGTTCGGATGTAAAAAGTCTTGTAAATAGAGTAATAGTAACAGAACAAATTTTAAATGAACAAATGCGACCATATTTATAATAAAAATGCTCAACAAATGTTGAGCGTTTTTTATTTGTAAAATTTCAAGATGAAATTAATTGGCAATATTTTCGATGCTAAATGTACCATTTTCATTGAAAGAGTAGGACAATAAACCTTTTTTCGTTTCTTTGACGCCTTTATCGCGCCTATCGCGACCTTATTTGCGCTTATAAGATGCTTTTTCTTATATTCGGCTACATTTTCAAGATTTGCAAAAAAATCGGTGTTTACAGGACCAGGACAAACTGCGGTAACAGATATCTTTTTCTTTGACAATTCACACCCAATAGCTCGTGAAAAATTAATCACATAAGATTTAGATGCAGAATAAGTAGCAAAATATGGTTGTGGTAAAAAGCCAGCACCCGATGCAATATGAATTATTTTAGAACCTTCCTCCATATACTCAACAGAAATTTTGGTAAGAGAAGAAAGAGCCGAGCAATTCACCATAACAGTGTTTTCTATGTTTTCCAAGGAAATATCAGAGATAGGACCATTAAACCCAACACCAGCCGAGCATACAAGTAATTTTATGCAGGGAGAAGTTGCTTTTAAAGATTCAACTAGTTGAACATATGGATTTGGTTTTGAAAGATCTGTATAAAAAATGCGAGTTTTAGTTTTGAACTCAAAATTTGGATTGTTTTTTCCGCAAACCAACCAGAGTTCGTCAAGACCTTCTAAATCAATTAATTTGCCGATTTCAAGCCCTATACCACGAGAAGCCCCGCTTATAATAGCAATGTTCATAAATTCACCATCTTTGTTCATAAAAGTTGTGTTATTTATATTATAACATTAAATTTATATTTGGTCAAGTTATTATTGTCATTTAGTTTCTATTATAGGTGGTTTTTATTGACAATTAGTTCTTATTATGATAGAATAAATTTAGTTAAAACAAAGGAGAAAGCAATGGAGAAAATGTTACTTGATTCTAACATAAAAGACTATGTGTTAGGCGATGAAAAATTGCTTTGGAGAGGAAAACCTGTAAAAAATATAAAATTGTTGCCAGGCGAAAAATTTAATATCTTTTTTGGTGTTATCTTGACTGTGTTCGCTATTGCTTGGATGGCATTGGCTTTTAATTTAGTAAGTCAAACTGATAACGTTTTTTCTTTGGCAAAGATTTTCCCCGCGTTTGGAGTCCCTTTTTTGCTTGTAGGATTTTATTTTTCATTGGTTATACCTATTAGAATAGTTATTACAAGAAAAAATATCGAATATGCCTTAACTAACAAAAGAGTATTGATACTTTATAATGGTAAAAAACAAGTTTTAAACTCTTATAATTACACAGAAATAAAAAACGTAAATTTTGGGTGTGATGAACAAGGAGTTGGATTTGTAACATTTACGGGCTTAAACAGTAATGGCAAACGCAAACATGCAAAAGTAAATGGTTTTTATAATGTTGCAGAGGTAAAGACTATATATAAAATTTTTTCCACAAGAATAGGAGAGTAAATAATATGAAATGTGTACACTTGGATTTCCACACAGGTCCTGATATTCCAGACGTTGGATGCAATTTCAACAAAGAGGAATTTACAAAAACAATAAAAGACGCAAAGGTTGATTTGATAACCGTTTTTGCAAAATGTCACCACGGCTATTCTTATTATCCCACTAAAATAGGAACAGTTCATCCAAATTTAAAGTTCAATCTTTTAAAGGAACAAATTGATGCAATACATGATGCAGGGGCGAAAGCACCGATTTATATAACAATGGGTTGGAGCAAAAAAGATGCTGACGAGCATCCCGAATGGCATCAAATTAATTTTTGGACAAAAAAGCCTGTTATTTATGGTCACAATGGTGGGAAACTTAATGAGCCAGACGAAACTTCTATTAGTGATTGTTCGTGGATTACACTTTGCCCAGTAGGAAGTTATAAAAAATATCTTGAAGATATCACAAGAGAGGTTTGTGAGCAGTTTGATGTTTCAGATGGCGTTTTCTATGACATTTGTTTTATTCACGATAATTGCGTTTGTGAAGATTGTAAAACGGGGATGAGAGCGCAAGGCCTTGATCCTGACAAATATGCAGATGTACAGAAATATTATAAAGAAAAGCGTATTGAACTTATGAAAGATTTGACAGGAATAGTTCATGAATATGCTCCTGACGCTACTGTTTTCTATAATGGCGGAGCGGATATGAATCGCCCCGAATTCCATCCGTACCAAACTCACTATGAACTCGAAGATTTGCCAACCGCTTGGGGTGGCTATGATATTATGCCTATTCGTGCTAAATATTTTGAAAAATATGGCAAACTTTTCTTGGGAATGACAGGAAAATTCCATCATTCGTGGGGAGAATTTGGTGGATTTAAGAATAAAGAAGCATTGAGATATGAGTGTGCTGATATGCTCAGTGTAGGCGCATCAATCTCGGTGGGAGATCATTTGCATCCTAACGGACAACTTGATAAAAGTACATATAATATTATTGGTCACGCGTTTGACTATGTATCAAAAATAGAAAAATATTGCGAAAATACAAAGGCTTATACAGATATCGCACTATGGATGAGTCATACCGAAGCGGATCTTGGTTGCTCTAAAATATTGCAAATTATGCAACTTGAATTTGATGCAATAGATGATGGCAATAACTTAAATAAATACAAGTGTATCGTTTTACCTGACTATGTAAAATTAACTGAAAAAGATAAAAAACAAATTGCTGATTTTATAAAAAATGGTGGTAAAATCGTTTGTAGCGCTGAGAGCGTTTTTGATGAACTTGGAATAGTGTTTAAAGGTAAATCAGGCACAGATAAGGACTTTATTTTGTGTGAAATTGATGAAATTACCACGCCATTTTTGAGTTATTCAAGTGCTTATGTAACCGAAAGTGACGGAGAGGTTTTAGCCGATGTTTATGAGCCATTCTTTAATCGTACATATGGACATTTCTGTGGACATAAAAATACACCGCCAAAACCTGATAAAGCCTCATATCCAGCTCTTGTAAAAAAAGGAAATGTTCTTTATTTTGCTCACCCAATATTTACTGCGTATAATGAATCTGGAAACTACGCACTCGAAAGATATATAAAGAAGGGATTTTCATATATTTATAACAAGAACATCAAAATTGAAAATTTACCATCTTGTGGTCGTGTGAGATTTAGAAAAAGTGAAAATGAAAACTTCTTTGCTATGCACTTGCTTTATGCACCGCCTGTTAATCGCGGAAATGTATGTTTGCTTCAAGATTTTCCTGTATTGAATGGGTTGAAAATATCAGTTGAAGTTGACGAAAAAATCAAATTAATTAAGTCTATTCCAGATAATAAAGAAATTGATTTTAGCCAAGTGGGAAGCAGAGTTTCATTTGAAGTAGATAATATGAGTTTACATAAACTTATAATTTTTGAATTTTAAAATTTTAAAATTTCAATATGATAAAAATTTCAATAAGTTAAAATAAAAAAGCGATGAAAATTCATCGCTTTTTTGTGTTTATAATTCTTCTTTTTCGCTTTGAAGTCTTGAACAAAGAACATCGAGATTTCCGTTTCTCATTCTGATTTCATCAATAAATGCCTTTTCTTGTTTTTCGTCTTTCAAAGTAATGGTATATGTAAGTCTAAACATAGTTCCGAGATTTCTTAATTTTACTTTTTCGAGCATATGCGAATTTGTGTATTTTATAAACAAATCATCAAACAATGTGGTGTAATCAAGATTTTCAGGAATTGTTATTTTAAGAGTACGTCTACTGTCGTTAATAACGCCAAATTTTGTTACAGTGAATACAAAATTGAGCCCTTCAACAATAATTGCCAAAACAATGGCAATTCCAACGAAGCCAAGACCGAGAGTTAAGCCAATAGCCATAGAGAGGAAAATGTGAGTTATTTCTTTTGCAGAACCTTGTGCAGAACGGAAACGGGTAAGAGCGAACACACCACCGACAGCAACGCCGGCACCGACATTTCCATTTACAAGCATAATAAGAACAGTTACAATTACAGGCAAGAGCGCGATTGATACAACTAAGTTTTTGGAAAATTCACATTTGTACATATAGCACACAGAAATAAGAGCGCCAAGAACGATTGCAACCACAACGCAAAGCAAAAAGTCGCCGAGTTCAATCACAGGATTTTCCATACCAGTAAATAAATCATAGCCAGGATTTATTCCAACAGGGGTTTCTCCCTCAGGAACATTCGATGTATAAAATATACTCGAAAATATACTCGTAAAAAATTTTATTAATGTTTTCATTTTATGTAACTCCTCTGAGTAGTAATCATTTTTGTAAATGCAGTTCCAACTTTCGAAAAAGAACGAGTGTAGACTTTTAAATTAGAAAGAATTTCAACCAACCACAAGGGAATGGCAGAAGGAACTTTGATTTCCATAAGAACTTGACCATCTTGTAAAAGCAAGTCTCCGTAAGAGCCTTTTGTCAAATCGAGATCGTAATTTCTCCATGTAAGATTTTTATCAAATGTAATACGAAAATCTTTATCTTCTTTGCAAAAAAAAGCACTTCTATCATAAGAAATGTATATTCGTGGTTCAAGATTTTTATAAAAATTCAAAAAATATTTAATTTCTTTTGAAATTTGAGTTGGATTTTCCAAATCCTTTTTGTTGGAGAGAAAATCAAGAGCTTCTGACAAAGGCATTACAATCCTCCGCTTGAAAACAACTCCATTGTATTTTTTCTTTACCTCTGCAAAACCAAGAGAGGTTTCGTCAGGTATACCATAGGTGCGAAGACGCAGTTTTTCCTTATAAACTGGTTTTTCAATAGAACGAGTGATTAAAATATAATCAGGAGTGTCATAGTATAAATTGCAAATTTTAGTTTCGCCGTATTCGTCGGGGTCAAAATGCTTGTCGACTTCTTCTTTTATACGGAGGTATTGTTCTTCGGTCAAAATGAACTTTTTTTCAAGCCTATTAAATGTTAATTTTGCAGCCAAATTCAAATCCTCCTCGTTGTTTATATAAATATTTTAACACATATATATTAAATTGTCAACAAAGTTTTCAAAACATATATTTAGACAATCTTCATTTAGGCTTTGGTGGGAATGTTTAAATTTTTGTATTGGAAATGTTATACATAATGATATTGAGTATTGCAAGATAGTAATTTTTATGATAAAATTAAAGAGTAGAAAGGAGGGCAACGTATGGAAAGTTTATTCGATTACATAAATTGGAGAGCAGATTTGAGTTTTTTACAGTCCGAACAAAATGAAATTGATGGATTGATTTTTTCTGAACTGTCATATATTCCTTTTGAAGAAGTAGTTCCTACATTGACTGAAAACAAATCAATATCGCTTGCTGATGCTTCTAAGATGTTTTTTGAAAAGCACGGTGAAAATTATAGCCTTGGCGCAATATTACCAAAAGAAATTTTAAATTTATTGAGAGAATGTGCTAAAACAAAAAGATTTTCAAGTGTCAAGGTTTGGGGTTATGTTAACGAAATATGCCTTGATATAGAGAAACAATTCTCAGCCGTATGTTTTTCATGCGATAACAAGGTAACATA
>JAZSDJ010000022.1:0-6360 GCA_045531105.1 Eubacteriales bacterium
GAAGACGGAACAGACTGCCGTAACTATGGCGTTCTCGATGGCATTCACGAGGCAAAGGTTCTTCTTGCAGATATGATGGAAGTAGGAATTGATAATATCATAATCTACGGAAATTCAAGCCTTAATGTAATGTACGATACAATCGCACGCTCGATGACACATGGCGTTATGGGTTCTACACCTTGGGCTAAACTTGACAAGGTTAAATTCCTTTGTCCAGTGCCTGGTTACGATAGACACTTCAAAATTACCGAATACTTTGGCATTGAAATGATAAATGTTCCAATGACAGAGAACGGACCTGATATGGATATGGTAGAAAAACTCGTTCGTGAGGACGAAACTATTAAGGGTATTTGGTGCGTTCCAAAGTATTCAAACCCACAAGGCTATTCATATTCTGATGAAACAGTTCGTCGTTTTGCAAGACTTGAACCGAAAGCAAACGATTTTAGAATTTATTGGGACAACGCATATACCATTCACCATCTCTACGACGATAAACAAGACGAACTTGTTGAAATTCTCGCAGAGTGTAAAAAAGCAGGAAATCCTGATATGGTATATAAATTTGCATCGACATCAAAAATCAGTTTCCCAGGCTCAGGAGTGTCTGTTTTGGCATCTTCACTTAATAACCTTGAAGATATTAAAAAACAACTTGCCATTCAAACAATCGGACACGACAAAGTAAACCAACTTCGTCATGTAAGATATTTTGGTGATATCAATGGCATGAAAGAGCATATGAGAAAACACGCAGATATTCTTCGCCCAAAATTCGAGGCGGTTATCGAAATTCTTGAAAGAGAACTCGGTGGACTTGGCATTGGCACTTGGACAAAACCAAATGGCGGTTATTTTATCTCTTTTGACTCTCTTGACGGTTGTGCAAAAGACATTGTTGCAAGATGCAAAAAAGCAGGTGTTGAAATGACAGGCGCAGGAGCGACTTACCCATATGGCAAAGACCCACACGATAGCAATATTCGTATAGCGCCATCTTACCCACCAATCGCCGACCTTATTGTAGCAGCAGAACTTTTCGCTCTTTGCGTAAAACTTTCAAGCGTAGAAAAACTTCTTTCTAAATAATTAATCGCGCTCACACGAGCGCGATTTTTTTGTTCGAGATTTATAAAATAACATTAAAGTACTTACAATTTTGAACTTTATATGTTATACTAAATATAATGAATATCCGAGTATACTAATAGGAGAAATAGATGAAAAGAGTATTGCTTTTTATAATAAGCGTTTTGCTTGTTTTTTCATTTGTCGCTTGCAAAGATAACGAAAGCGAAAGTAGTGTGGAAAGTTCATATGACGACAGATATGAAAAACTCCCCGAGGGTTTTATAATTAGCGAGAAAAAAGATTTGCTTGGTAATACAAAAATCGCAATAGATGGCGAAATTTACGAAAACTACGCAACTGCATCGCTTGTTAATACATATATTGCCTTGGGCTATGATGTTGAGTGGACAAGTGCAACTTATGCTAAAATAAGCAAAGGAATGGTGGAGTGTTACATTGACACAGATTTGGGCTCGCTTAAATATAAAGGCGAGGATTGTATCTTGCGCGCCCCAGGACTTGAAACATTCGTTTTTGAAATAAAGGAAAAAGATTTTGTTCTTGATGAAACAACAATGACATATGCTCTAACATGGACAGGGCATCCTTGCAAAATTTCATTTTCTTTCGATAATAAAGAAAATGGAATTGTAATTGAAGAATTATATTATGACGAAAGCGTAAAAGAATTTGATGTAAACGATTATAAAGAAGAAATTAAAACATTTTCAGTTTCACGTTTCCTTAGCCCAATATATAACTCAACCTCTCTTAAAAATGGTGCTTATGAATTTTGGGACATATATTTTGAAGAGCCAATTTTAAACGAAGATACTTATAAAGTATACTTTGATACAAAAAACAGCGTTTGGCTTGTTCATGGAACACTTCCAGAGGGAGCGGTAGGTGGAGTACCATATATGATAGTCAAAACAGACGGAACAATTTTGGCTGTTTGGCACACCTAACGAGAGCGAAAAGTTGTTCCACTTCCGTAAGGCATACAAAATAAAGAAATTTTGAAAAAGCAACCTGTGGTTTACAGTTGTAAATCAAAAGTTGTTTACAAACAAAAGGAATTTTGTTATACTGATATTACAAAAAGTCATTCATCAAGGAGAAACAAATGAAAAATTGTACTATTTGTAACAAAGAACTTTTAGATGATGCAGTTTTTTGCTCATTCTGTGGTTCAAAACAAGAAGAAATAAAAAAAGAAGAAATTCAAGAGCCAAAAGAAACAGTGGCTATAAAACCAAAAAAGAAATTGCCCGTTTTCTCTATTATTAGAAACTCGGTAATTTTGTTTGTGGCAGTTTTACTCGTTATATGTTCGTTTATGCCAATAGCAACAATGCCAGCGGAGGAGTATGAAATTTCGTCGGTAGTTGAGGCTTTTACAGGAACAAGTGTAAATGTTGACTTTGAAGATCTTGATTTGGGTATTAACACAATTCAATCAATCATCTTGATTTTTGATTCATTTAAAGATCTTGACGAAGATGAGATTTTCAAGTCAGAAGTTTATGAAGAAATTCTCGACTTGTCAGAAGAACTTGACGAAATAGATGCAGAAGAAGCAAGTGACCTTTCTATGAAAGAAAAAAGAGATATAGACAGACTTTTCTTCTTGGTTATGCGCCTATTCTTACAAAGCGAAGATTCCACAACTCCATTGTGTCTTGTTTTTAGTGCGATTGCAGGAATTGGATTTATTTTGTTTGCTATTGCTCTTTTTGTAGTTTCACTTCTTAATTTGCTCACAACACTTGGCGTGTTAAAGAGAGGAAGAACAAAATTACATAACTGGACAATGGCACTTTTGAGTGCGTCACCTATGGCACTTTTGATTACTTATTATACAGCGTATATGTTCACAGAAGGAAAACTTTCTGACATTTCAATATGGTCACTCGTTGCAATCGCATCAGCAATAATTTTGTCACTAACATTCCGTTATATTTTCTCCAAAGGCGAGAAGGCATCTATTATTGTTGCAAGAGGAATTGCAATAGGACTCTCAATTATGGTTGTATGCCTTGCATTTGCACCACTTTTCAAAACAACTTTGAAAACACAATTCCAAGGAAGAGATTTTGAATCTGAAATTGACATAAAGCATAATGCTACATTCTTTACTGTTTTTGAAATTTCCGATTTGGAAAAAGAAGAAATAGAGAAACTTAAAGATACAACAAAAAGCGAAAAGCAAAGATATTTTGAGCGACAATTCTCATTCTTCAATTATATGCAAAAGAAAGAGGCAGAAGGACCAGTAGGTGAATCGACAGATTCTGCTATTTTGATGGAACTTTTGTGTTCTAAAACGGAAGACCCTGTAAGAGTTATTTTCTCATTTGCTTACATTCCATTTGTAATAATGGTAGTAGGTGTCTTGCTGGTACTTTGGCAAAACCTTCGCTTCTTTGTATCAGGCGCTTATACCAAGAAAATCGTAACAATAGGAAAACTTATTACAGCAATCGCGTGTGGAGTAGGGCTTGTATTTACTGTTGTATTTGTAATTTGTGCCTCGTCCTTTATTGATGATTATATAACAGTGGACTATGGCATTAAAATAAGTGCAGGTATAATATTTATGTTCCTTTTTGCTCTTGGTTCAGTTTTCTGTCCATCAAGAATAACACCAAAACAAAAGAAAGTAAAAGAAGTAAATGAAAAACCTGTTGTAGAAATCGCAGAACAATTTTAAAAAGAAAAACGGCTTGATTTCAAGCCGTTTTTTTATTCGTGATTAAGAAACTTTGTATATTTGTGGAACGCAAGAATAGCGAAAACAATGCCAAGCACACAAAAACCAATCCAAGAAATAATGGTTGGTCGCCAACCAAAAAGTTCTGAAACAAGCGCTATTCCATACATAGACCCTGCCGCGCCGACATAAGTACAAGCGTTACAAAATCCACCGATTGTTGAGGTTCTGCCAGTCTTTGCAAATCTGCCAGGCACACAAGAGATAAGAAGGAAATTGCAGGAATGCATACAAGCACAGGTAAGACCAGCAAGAAGTAAACAAACAACTCTGCAAACTACATTTTCAAAACTAATCAATATAGCAAGAGGAACACAAAGTAAAGCCGAAATTAAAAACAGAATTCCAGCCCCACGCGCTTCGTTGTTGAAGAGTTTGCCTTTGTGAATAATTCTTACAACAAAAAGACTTATTATAGAGAAAATAGGAAGTGCAACAGATACAAGAATTGACTCACTACTGTCACGATTAAATGCTTCACAGTAAAGCATAGGTAGCCAAGACTCAATTCCGTCACGCATAAATCCCATAGCGATTATACAAACGAAAATAAGAAGTACGCCTGATGAGTTGAAGGTTTTAAAAAGAGGGATTTTATCAACCACCAAGGAAGATTTGCTCGTCGGTTTTTCACACTCACAATCTTTGAGAATAAGACACATAGAAACAAGGAATAAAATTCCAACTACAACACAGAAAACACTCGATGTAAAAAATACGCTTTCCCAAGACATGAATTTTATACAAATAGGCGCATAAACATATAAAACAATCGTAGAAATGTGAGCACCACAAGTTACAATAAGATTAGCGGTAACATATTTTTCGTGACTCAAATTGCTTGCAAGAATACGAACAATAGGTGGCCATAAAAGAGCCTGAGCAAAGCCATTTACAGCCCAAATCGGTATCATAAGATATTGATTTGGCGAGAGGGGAATTAAAAGGTTGCAAAGCGCGGATGTCATAAGCCCCGAAAACATAAGATATTTTGGTGGAAACTTGTCACCAAGATAACCACTTATGAGTTGACCAAGGCCATAGAAAACAAAAAGAGCGGTTCCTACAATTCCGGCAACACTTCTGTCAAGAACATTATTTTGAAGCATATCAACCATTACAACCGCAAAGGTTTTTCGCGAAAAATAACTTGCAAAATAAGCGACAGTACACATTAAAACTATTCCTTTTTTGGAATAGTGAGCCTTTAACATATCTTCATCTCCAAAGTATTAAATAATACAACATATGAATATTAGCACAAAAAAATCACAAAATCAATACAAAACAAAAAAATAGCGAGTTTTCACTCGCTATTTTTAAATTTAAAGTGCTTTGAGTGCATCAAGAATACCTTGCTTTGTGCTTTCGTACTTTGCAAGTTTTTCTTTTTCAAGAGAAACAACCTTTTCAGGCGCCTTATTTACAAACTCTTGATTTGAAAGTTTCTTAACAAGGCGGTCAATCTCGCCTTGAACCTTTGTGAGTTCTACATTAAGACGAGCCCTTTCCTTTTCAGTATCAACCATATCAGCCATAGGAATATAAACTGTTCCTGCGTGAGTGATAATTTGCACTGCATTCTCACCACCAAATTCATCAACAACCTCAACCTCGGAAGCAGAAGCGAGCGCTTTGAAGAAATCGTAGGTCGCTGTGCCAAATGAAGATTTGTATTGAGTTGTAATATAAATCTTTGCCTTTCTTGATGGAGGAACATTCATCTCACTGCGTCTTGCTCTTATTGCATCAATCAAAGTGATAATTCTTTCCATATCTTCAACTTCACTACCAAAATCAAACTCAGCCTTAACTTCTGGGTATGTTGAAATCATAATGCTTTCACAGTCCTCAAAGTGTGGAAGAGATTGATAAATTTCCTCTGTAATAAAAGGAATAAATGGGTGAAGAAGTTTCAAGATGTTTTCAAGAACATAAATAATAACATTTTGAGAAATCTTGTTTTGTTCAGTTCCCTTAGCCATAAACGCAGGTTTTGAAAGTTCAATATACCAAGAACAGAATACATCCCAAACAAACTTATAAAGTTCGTCAAGAGCGATTCCGAGTTCATAAGCATCAATTTGAGTACGAACAGTCTTGATAAGAGAATTGAGTTTTGAAAGAATCCACTTATCAGCCATGCCAAGTTTATTTGCCTCTGGAAGTTCAACCTTGTCAATTTCAATATTCATCATAACGAATCTTGAAGCGTTCCAAAGTTTGTTTACGAAGTTGCGAGCACTCTCAATTTTTTCATCAGAGAAACGCATATCGTTTCCAGGTGAGTTACCAGTTGCAAGAGCGAAACGAAGCGCATCAGCGCCGTATTTTTCAATAATGAGAAGTGGGTCGATACCGTTGCCAAGTGATTTTGACATTTTTCTGCCAAGAGCATCACGAACAAGACCATGAATAAGAACTGTATCAAATGGCTTTTCTCCCATATATTCAAGTCCTGAGAAAATCATTCTTGAAACCCAAGTCGGATCGTAGCCATGTCGTTCTGT
>JAZSDJ010000042.1:0-2215 GCA_045531105.1 Eubacteriales bacterium
TCAGGGTCACCGAAACGGCAATTATACTCAATAACTTTTGGTCCATTAGGTGTAAGCATAAGACCAAAATACAAGCAACCCTTGAATTGTCTTCCCTCTTTATTCATCGCATTAATAGTAGGTAGGAAAATCTTTTCCATACATTCTTTTGCAACGTCTTCTGTGTAATACGGATTTGGAGCAATAGTTCCCATACCGCCAGTATTAAGTCCTTTATCAAAATCAAGGGCTCTTTTATGGTCCATTGAAGAAACCATCGGTTTAACAACCTTTCCATCTGTGAAAGCGAGGACAGAAACCTCAGGACCTGTCAAAAATTCTTCGATAACGATGTTATTTCCACTATCTCCGAACTTTTTGTCTTCCATTATAGATTTTACTGCTTCAATCGCTTCTTCTTTTGTGAAAGCAATAACTACGCCTTTCCCAAGAGCCAAGCCATCTGCTTTAATAACAGTTGGAATAGGAGCGTTTTCAAGAAACTTTAAAGCATCTTCGGCGCTTGAAAAAACATTGTAGCCAGCAGTTGGAATGCCATATTTTTTCATAAGATTTTTAGAAAAAACTTTGCTTCCTTCAATTATTGCTGCCGCCTTTGTTGGGCCAAAGCACGGAATGCCTATTTCATTAAGAGCGTCAACGCAACCAAGCACCAATGGATCATCAGGAGCAACAACAGCATAATCAATTTTGTTATTTTTCGCAAAATCAACAATGCCCGCTATATCTTTTGCACCGATATTTACACAAATAGCATCATTTGTCATACCACCATTTCCAGGAAGTGCATAAATTTCGGTTATTTTTTTACTCTCTTTGAGTTTTTTTATGATGGCGTGTTCTCTTCCACCGCCACCGACAACCATTACTTTCATTTAACACCTCATTAATGGTGGAACAATCTCATTTTTGTAAATGACATTACGATTCCATATTTATTACAGCAATCAATTACAACATCATCTCTAATAGAACCGCCTGGCTCTGCAATATAAGATACACCGCTCTTTCTCGCTCTTTCGATGTTATCGCTAAATGGGAAGAATGCATCAGAACCTACACTTACGCCAGTTATTGTATCAAGATATGCTCTTGCTTCTTCCGCTGTAAGTGGTTCTGGTTGTTTTGTGAAGTATTTTTGCCATACGCCATCTGCACAAACATCTTCTTCATTTTTGTTAATGTATCCATCAATTACATTATCTCTGTCAGGTCTTGCTATATCAGCACGGAAAGGAAGATTGAGAACCTTATCGTGTTGACGAAGATGCCATGTATCAGCCTTTGTTCCTGCAAGACGAGTACAGTGGATTCTTGATTGTTGACCCGCACCAACACCGATTGCTTGTCCGTTATAAGCATAGCAAACGGAGTTAGATTGAGTATATTTAAGTGTAATAAGCGCAATTATCAAGTCAGTTACTGCTTCTTTTGGAAGATTTTTGTTTTCAGTAACTATATCTGACAAGAGTTCTTCATTGATTTCAAAATTATTTCTGCCTTGTTCAAATGTAATTCCATAAACTTGTTTTCTTTCAACAGGGGCTGGAACAAAGTTAGGGTCAATTTTTACAATGTTGTAATTGCCTTTTCTCTTTGTTTTAAGAATTTCAAGCGCTTCATCTGTATAACCAGAAGCGATAACGCCATCTGAAATTTCTCTTTTGATAAGTGTAGCGGTAGTAGCATCACATACATCTGAAAGTGCAATCCAGTCACCGAATGAAGACATTCTATCTGTTCCTCTTGCTCTTGCGTAAGCACAAGCCAAAGGTGAATCGTCGAGTCCCTCGATGTCATCAACAAAGCAAGCCTTTTTAAGTTTTTCAGGGAGTTTAATACCAACGGCTGCGGAAGTAGGGCTTACGTGTTTAAAAGATGTTGCACATGGAAGTCCTGTTGCCTCTTTAAGTTCTTTTACAAGTTGCCATGAGTTAAATGCATCAAGGAAGTTTATGTATCCTGGACGACCACAAAGAATTTCGATTGGAAGTTCTGTTCCATCGTGCATATAAATTTTAGAAGGTTTTTGGTTAGGGTTACAACCATATTTAAGTTCAAATTCTTTCATTTTCAACACCTCAAACATTTTTATTTACTATTCTTGTTTCTGTTTCACCTGTTGCAATATCAATGTATCTAACAAAAAGTGATACTTTATTATCTTCGTTAAGATTTGACCAGATATGATTAGTAAGCGAATCTATGTCCATAT
>JAZSDJ010000125.1:0-2799 GCA_045531105.1 Eubacteriales bacterium
CCGCTTGGCCTCCGACTTACAAAAAAAGATTGAAATCAAGGAGAAATAATATGGATTGTATTTTTTGTAAGATTGCAAACGGAGAAATTCCTTCAAATAAATTGTATGAAGATGAAAAAATAATTGCTTTTTATGATATAAATCCAGAAGCAAAAATTCATTTTTTAGTTGTTCCAAAGACACATATTTGTTGTGCTGATAAAATTGATAGCACAAATAGTCATCTTGTCGCTTATATTTTTGAAAAAATCCCAGAAATCGCTAAAAAATCAGGAATTACAAATGGTTATAGAATTATAAATAATTGCGGTGATGACGCATGTCAAAGTGTAAAACATATTCATTTTCATGTTATTGGAGGAGAAAAACTTCCAGAGCATATTAAATAATTTTTGAATTTTTAAATTTAATATATTGAAAATTTGATAATTTATGTAATCCCCTTCTGTAAGGGGATTTTTTATTTACATTTGTTTTCTGATTTGCTCAATAGCACCTTTTTCGAGCCTTGAAACTTGCGCTTGTGAAATCCCTATTTCTTGCGCTATTTCACTTTGTGTTTTCCCAGAATAGAAACGCATATTAATAATCTTTTTTTCTCTTTGGTTTAAATTTTTAATTGCATCTCTTAGAGCAATATTTTGAATCCACATTTCTTCATCCGAAGAAGTATCGCGTAATTGATCCATTACATAAGTTGCGTCCCCAGAATCATTATATACAGGCTCGAAAAGAGAAATAGGTTCACTAATTGCTTCCATTGCAATAACTACATTTTCTGTTTTTTGACCTAATTTTTCAGCAATCATTACTATACTTGGTTCACAAGACATCGTTTTTGTGAGTTCTTCTTTTGTTTGTAAGGCTTTATAGGCTAAATCTCTGACCGAACGACTGACTCGTATTGAACTGTTATCTCTTAAATATCTGCGAATTTCACCAATTATCATTGGAACTGCATAGGTGGAAAATTGTACATCTAATTGAATATTAAAATTATCTATTGCTTTAATAAGACCAATACAACCGACTTGAAATAAATCGTCCATATTTTCATTTCGTGAAGAAAAACGTTGTACGATTGACAAGACAAGTCGTAAATTTCCTTTTATCATTTCCTCACGTGCTTTTAAATCACCTTGTTTAGCACGTGTTAAAAGAGCAATTTTCCCTTCATTTGATAAGGTTTTTAAATTGGCAGTATTAACACCACATATTTCTACTTTATTATAATGCATTTTACTCCCCCTGTTTTAAGTAATTATTGACTGAAAATCAGGGGGTTTATACTTCCAAATAATAGAAAAGCAAATCCTTAAAAGATTTGCTTTTCATAATGTTATTTTAACATGTCGGGCATTGCAGAAATCATATTTTCTATGAAAATTCCATAGCCTTGCGTAGGATCATTAATTAAAACATGTGTAACAGCACCGATTATTTTTCCATTTTGAATAATGGGACTTCCGCTCATGCCTTGTACGATACCACCAGTTTTTTGAAGAAGAGTTGTATCAGTAACTTTGACTCTGAAATTTTTTACACTTGAACAAGTTGTATCGATATCACTTATGGAAACACTATATTTTTGAGGACCTTTTTCATCAAGAGTGCACCAAATATAAGCGTTACCTTCTTTTACATCTTCCTTTTTAGATAAATGCAATTTTCCCTCGGGGACAGTTATTGTGTTTAAAGAAATAGTTCCAAAAACTCCTTTTGAACAGTTTCTCAAAAGAGAACCCATTTTTTTCGCATTGAACATTCCTTTTAATTCACCCGCAGTACCAATTTGCCCCTTTATAACACCTGTAATTGAAGCATTCATTACAATTCCTTTTGATAAAGAGACTAATCTACCTGAGGTGGCATCGCAAATACCATGACCAAGACCACCAAAAGCACCTGTAACGGGATTGACGAATGTTATAGTTCCAATGCCCGAGGTAGAGTCTTTAACAAAAATTCCAGTTTTGTAACTGTCATCTTCTTTTGAGTAAATTGGATAAAAGGAGAATTGCAAGTTTTCTTTGCCACGCTCAACTGTTAATGTGATTTTTTCATTAGAATGTTGAGAAACTAAATTAACAAATTCATCTATTGAATTTACAGCGATTTTGTTGACTTCTGTTATTACATCACCCATTCTCACACCTGCTGAAAAAGCGGGAGAAATATTAGGACCTTGTGTAGAAGAAAAGCCAACGACTGTAAGCCCACGAGAAATTATTTTTACCCCAAAAGGCATTCCACCAGGGTATAACTCTAATTTTGAAATATCTATCGGTTTGTCGCTTTGTACCTGTGAAACGAATGAATCAAGGGCAGAAGTTTTACCTTCGCTTGCCCAAGTAGCCGTATAACCAACGGCAAGGGTAGGAATACTAAGCGCCAAAATCAATAAGATAATTAACAAAAATCGAGCAAAAATTTTCGAAATTTTCATTATTTTATCTATATTGTCCTTTCATTTTTGTACATACTTAATTTGTGTAATTAAAAGTTTTTTATGTCTAACAATTTTGTAATAAAAATATATTAACTTCCAATAAAATAGAAAAGTTAAAATATACTTGACTTTTTGAAATAAAAATCTTATAATTAATTAGAAAACTAATTAAAAAAGAGGCTTTTATGAAAGTTGATGATTTGGAATATTTAAGAAAAAATCAAAAAAGGACGCCTATTGTTGTGGTGAATCAAATTTCAAAGACATTTGAAAATTCTATGAATAATATGGAACAGATTCCAACTTTGAAAGATAAAACAGCACGTGCTATTTTAACTTATTTATCTTAT
>JAZSDJ010000068.1:0-4408 GCA_045531105.1 Eubacteriales bacterium
ACGAAAGAGAAATTCGTAAACAGAGCAGGAGAAAAATTATGGAAAATGCACAGACAGAAACAAAAGAAACCCAAAATCAAAACAACGAAATTGATTACAAGGCAGAGTACGAAAAGTTTGAAGCCGAGAAAAAAAGGCTAAACGAGGAAATTGAGAAACAAAAGAAACTCAAAGACCAATATGCTACCGAAAATGCCGAGTACAAAAAGCAAAAACAGGCTCAAATGACAGATGACGAGAAAAAGGCACAGGAAATAAAGGATATGACTGATAATAATGCTAAACTTCAAGCAGAAATAAATCAGTTGAAACTTGAAAGAGAGTGCTTGTCTAACAATTTCTCCACAGAAGAAACAAAGATTTTTGTGGATAACAAAATTCCGTTTGATGCAATTAAGCCTATTGCAGACTTGATTAAGGGCAAGGTTGAAGAAGCAGTTAAGTCAGCCAAAGCAGAGTTTACAAAAAGCTCAACATCACAAGGACTTGCAGGAAAGGGAACTGCTACAAAGGGCGAAAAGAGTGATTTTCAATTGTACCAAGAGAGCAAGCAATCAATCTCAAAAGAAGTAAAATTTAATTAAAGGAGAATACACAAATGGCAGAAGTAAGACCAAATTGGCTTGGTAGTGAAGTTGGAATGGTACTTAAAACCGTTACTGTTTCAAGCACATCAGGCGCAACAACCACAGAGAATGGCAGAACTATTTTGAAGTCAGGCACTCTCATCACAGACACAACACTTGGAAAGGGCTTGCTTTACAACGATGCAGATGTTACAGACGGAGCAGTTGTAAAGTCAATTATGATTAGAGGCACATACATTGACAGTAAGTTGCCTGCCTCGGTATCAGCAAGCGCAAGCGACCTCGCATCACAGGGTTTATATGCTATTGAATACCCTGAAACCAACTATCAATATTAAGGGGGAAAAAGATAATGGCAGATTTTCTTAAAATACTTGACGGAAAGACACTTGCAGAGATTTCAGCAAGTTTTAACTATGAAGATGCGACAAAGGATTTCGTTGGCTTGAAGCTTTTGCCAATGGAAAAGACAGGAAACCTTAAAGTTGCTATCTATCAACTCTTGCAGGGTAACGATATTCCTGTAATTGCACTCGTACACGCATTTGATAGCGAGGCAAGAATTGGCGATAGACCAATGTACAAGGAAATCGAAGCACAACTTCTCTTGATTAAGGAGAAAATCAATCAAGGCGAAGAGCTTCGTAAGAAGATTAAGGATATGGGAATGGATAGCACCGAGAGAACTATTCTCAATGCTATTTATGACGATATTGCAAACGAGATTACAAAGGTACTCGTAGCATTTGAGCGCAGAGCTTGCGAACTCCTTTCAACAGGTAAGGTAGTTGTTGACGAGAATGGTGCAAAGGCTACAATCGACTTTGGCTTTGATTTCGCAAACAACAAGATTGATTTCACAGGTTGGAGTTCTCCAACACACGACATTCTTGGCGATTTGATTGCACTTCGCAAGGCTTCAAAGAACAAGATTGTAAGACAGATTGTTTCCTCAACTATTATGGGTTACATTCTTTCTAACGAAAAGTTGAACAAGTTTGCAGAGAACGCAAATGTGCTTGCAACTGAGGATTGGGCTAAGACATATATCCAAAACAATGTTGGTATCGAAATGATTGTTGACGATAGAACATTCAAGGACAGTTATGCTTCACAGACCGAGCATCGTTTCTTTGATGAGTTCACAGTTGTTTCCCTTACATCAAGAGGAGTAATCGGTAAGACATTTATGACTTCTACACCAACAGAAGATGCAAATGCAACCGACTATAAGTATGGTAATGTAGCAGTTCATCAATGGAGAACAGACGACCCATATACTTCTTGGACTAAGGCAGAGGGTGTTGGACTTCCTGTAATTAAGGACATCAACAAGACACTCTACATTTCAAAGATTACTGCATAATAGGAGATAAGAATAATGTTTAGGTATAGCATAAAGGGAAAAGTTACGCAGGCTTTTATATTGAGAGGTTTGCTATATTCGACAGGAAAAGATATAGATACCTACATTAACGAAAGTGAAGTAGAACTTATCAAAACTCATTGTAAAATAGCCAAATTAACTGATTTGCAAGCAACTGCAAACTCTACCCCCAAAGCTATACCTAATAATTCTAAAAGCAAGGGGGTAGAAAGTGATGAATTGCCAAAATCAGCAAGCGCGCAGAATACAAACAAAATTTCTCGAAAGGTATGAGTATTTCTCTCCAACCGAAGTGGAGTTTTGCTATAATACTGCACTAAAAGATTTGGTGCTTTTGACATATCCGTCAAAGAACAATAGACCCCCAATTGACAAATTAGAACTTGATTTCTATGACGAACAATGGGTGCTTGATAGAATGGAAGATATTATTTCAAGAGAGGGTGTTAATCATTATACCTCTTATAAAGAAAACGGAATTAGTTTTACATATGCTTCAAGCTATATCGACCCAAATCTCGTTGCACAAATTACACCGAAAGTTGGTGTTCCAAGATGAAGGTAGGACAAAGCATATGGCACAGTAAGCGCAAGGAAATTCCTGATGCTGAAATTGCCGAGTACGAAGCACCTGTCGAAATAAAAACAAGATTTAATTACATAACTTGTATGCCAATGGTCGCAAGAGGTGGCTTGCAAGTTCTCAACTATGGCGAAAATGTATCAAAATATTGGACTGTGATTGCTAATGCAAGACATTTTAGCGGAAAGATAAAAGAGGGCGACTTGATGTGGGTTGACGGAGAGAAGCCAATTGAGAGTGTAGAGGAATTATATGGCAACGGCACGAGTGCAAATGCGCTTGTAAAGTCCGTTTCCCAAGTTCGTGCGACTATTAGCATTGTCCTCGTACGCAATCAAAACCAAGAGATAAAATGAAAATAGAAATGCGTTTAAGCGAAAAATCCATAAAAGAAGCTATTACGGCACTCAAAAGAGCCGATAGGCAACTCAACAAAATGGCAAAAGACCTTTTGCTTACTTGTTGCACTTGGATTTATGATAGAGCAAACCAATATGTAATGGCAAGCGACATAGGAGAGAATGTTAAAATAAATATTATTCGTGGTTGGCAAGCACCTGAATTGACAGTCAAAAATGGTGTCTTGCTTGCCACTTTAAGAAACACAGACGAACAGGCAGTTTATGTTGAGTTTGGTGTTGGAATAGTTGGTGCAGAGCCTGAAAATATGCACCCAAAAGCCAACGAGGAACACTATCAATACAATGTAGGTGGGAAAATAAACCCTATAACAAATCAATGGATATTTAATGTATCAAGTGATGAGGACATAGATATTCAAGCCGAGTTTATTGATAAAAGGACAACAAACACAGTAAAGACAAAAGGCTCGCCTGCCGTTATGTACGCATATAATGCCGTAGTAGATTTAAGAGAATTTGCTCTTAAACAAATATGGCAAGAAATTAAAGTAAGGTATTGGGGATAATTTATGGATATTTTAACATATGAATATTTATTACAAGGGTTAAAAGACCATAATGCGAGGGCAACGCAAAACTATGGAAACACCGTTTTGAGATTGCCACCGAAAGAGCCTAAATACCCTATTTCCATTTTAAGAGAAATAAGAAACAGTTCAACGAGTTATAACACTTGTTTTGAGCGAGTTTCGAGTGTGGGTTATCGCATAGACATATATGCAAAGACGAAGGGAAAAGTAACCCACGATATAATTGCGAGAACAATCGCAAAACAACTTGACGAATATATGAGTTTTGTTGGTCTTGAAAGAATTTCCAAAAACGAGAACGAATTGATAGACGAGCAAGGTGCATTTTACCACATAATTCTCACATATTCGGGAAACCTTCAAGAAAACAAATTAAGATTTATATAAGGAGAACAAAATGGGAGTAAATAGCAATTCTTTCTTTCAGTACAAAGAAACAAGAGCTTTGAGTGGCTATAAGTCTGCTTGGCTTTATAAAGACCCCGACTTGGGTAAGTATTGCCTTATTGGTGCTACCGAGAGTGTTCCATATGTATTTGGAGATAAGGAAACATTTGAGTTTGATATTCTTCAAGCACCAACAAAGGGTCAGGTTGAGGGTAAGCCATCACTTGAAGCGCAGGACATTGAGGTGCTACACCACAGAGACAACGCATATCGCTTTGAGAAGTTGAAGGGCAAGACAATTGACTTTATGACAATCAATGGCGAGTATGTAGGCTACAAGTTTAGTGGCACAGTCGATTACAGACCAAACAACGCAGAGGCTGATGTAAATAGAGCAACTGTTACAATCACACCTATGTCAGCAGAGGCAACACCTGTGTTCAATGCAAGAAACGAAATCGCAGAAACACTTTGCTTTGCAAGCGCAATTCCTGCCACAGTAAAGGTTAATG
>JAZSDJ010000206.1:0-5120 GCA_045531105.1 Eubacteriales bacterium
ACATTCATAAACACAGGGGTTTGTATTGTGCCGTGAACGGTTTCGAGTCTTGCTCGTCTTGCTCTGCCCTCTGTTTTTAAAACTTCGAACATTATTTTATCCTTTCAAATTGCTTTTCGAGAAAATGTTTAGTTATCTCAAATGCCACAGGTCTTCCGTGTGGACAATATCTTATGTTATCAAAAGTTAATACCCTGTCACAAATCCATTTTATATGAGACTGGTCGTAAATTCTTCCTGCCTTGATAGCAGCCTTACATGACGCTTGATAAAGTGCTTTTTCAAACACTTCATCCTTTGCAGTCTGGGCATCGCCCTCGCCTTTCATAAGTCTTGTGGCAAAGGTTATTAGCATATCTGTGGCTGCATTTTGTTCAATTCCGTTTGGAATTTCAAGAATGCTGACCTTAGATGCATTTATCTCAAAATTAAATCCTGTTTTTTTGATTTCATCTTTCCAGTCGCAAAGTGTCGCTATTTCATCAGAGGTAAAATATGCCTCAATAGGGACAAGAAGCATTTGTGATGATGGGCTTGCCTCTTTTGTCTTCTTTTTAAGGTCTTCAAATATAATTCTTTCGTGAGCGGCGTGCTTGTCAATCAAGTACATTATCTCGCCAAGTTCAACAATTACATATGAATTGAACGCTTCACCTATGATTTTATAGTCGGGAACTGTTATTTTTTCTTCTTTATTTTGCGAAATTGGTTTTTCAACTATCGGACTTACAACAGGTTCTTTTTCTACAACAGGCTGTTGAATTTCAGCCACATGTGCAACCTTTTCATTTGTTTCTTCTTTCATTTCCGATATAATTTGTGAAACAATATCATCTTTTGGCTTGGAAACATGAGAATAATCAAGAGTTTGGTTTTGTCTTAACACGCCAATTTGACTTTTTGAGTCAAAAACTATTTTTTCAGGTTTTGGTGCATCTCTGTCTGTTACTGGAAATTGAAGCGACGAAAGGGGCGTTGTTTCTTTCTTTGGCTCATTATAAAGTTCAGGTCTTGTGACGGAACTTGCAAGAGCGCCTCTTACAGCATAATAAACTGCACTGAAAACAATATTTTCGTTTGAAAATTTAACTTCAAGTTTAGATGGGTGAACATTGACATCTACTTGCGAAGGGTCAATTTCAAGGTTTAGCACGCAAAATGGGTATTTATCTGCTGGTATGTATGAAAGATATGCCTGTTCAAGCGCTGCGCCCATTGTCTTGCTTTTTACAAATCTTGAATTTATATAAAAATTTTCAAGATTGCGATTTGCGCGAACAAATTCAGGAGTTGAAATAAATCCCTCTACGCTTATGCCATTCTCTTTTCGTTGAACTTTTATTGTGCTTTTCGCCAAATCTCTACCGAGCAAGGAATAAATTGCATTTTGCAAATTTCCGTCGCCTGATGTGACGAATTTGACCTCTGCGTCAACGATATAACGGAATGAAACATTCGGCTTTGAGAGTGCAATTTTTTCAACAGTTGCACTGATTGTTCCTGTTTCAGAGCGGTCTGCCTTTAAGAATTTTTTTCTTGCTGGAACATTGTAGAAAAGGTCCTCAACAATTATAGTTGTTCCATCAGAGCAACCTGTTTTCATATGGCTGATAACCTCTCCACCATGACATTCCAAAAGTCCACCGAGTTCGCTGTCCTTTGTCTTTGACATAATACGAACTTTTGACACTGAGGAAATGGCAGCGAGTGCCTCTCCACGGAAGCCAAGAGTCATTATAGTTTCAAGGTCTGATGCGTCCTTTATTTTGCTTGTTGCGTGGCGAAGAATAGCAACAGGAAGGTCGTCAAACTCTATTCCACAGCCATTATCACTTATGCGTATAAAGGTTTTTCCACCATTTTTTATTTCCACAGTGAGCGAAGTTGCCCCTGCGTCTATTGAGTTTTCAATGAGTTCTTTAACAACAGATGAGGGACGGTCAACGACCTCGCCTGCGGCTATAAGGTTGGCTACATCAAATCCAAGTAGATTTATTTTCCCCATCTATTTCACTCTCCTCTCAATTAAGTAATTTTTTAAGTTCAAAAATAAAATTCATTGCTTCGATAGGTGTAAGAGTATTGATATCTACCTTCTTTACCCTGTCCGCTATTTCATAAATTCCTATATCTTCAATCGAAAGTTCCATTGAAGGTTCGTTCTTGGAAACGACTGGTTTTACAGGTCCACCCTGTTCGATAATTTCTGAAAGGATTGCCTTTGCGCGTTTTACAACTTCGTTTGGTACGCCTGCAAGTTTTGATACTTCTATACCATAACTATCGTCAGTTGGTCCTTTTACAATTTTGCGAAGGAAAATAATATCTTCTCCGCGTTTTTTTGCGGCAATATTATAGTTTACAATTCCGTCGATTTCATCTTCAAGTGATGTAAGTTCGTGATAGTGAGTTGCAAACATTGTTTTTGCGCCGATTTTTTTGCCCGCTGTGTATTCAGCAATCGCTTTCGCCATACTCATACCATCAAAAGTACTTGTTCCTCTGCCGATTTCGTCGTAGATTATGAAACTGCGTTTTGTAGCATTTTCAAGAATATATGCAACCTCTGTCATTTCAAGCATAAAGGTTGATTGTCCTGACGCCAAATCGTCAGATGCGCCAACACGGGTAAAGAGTTTATCAACAATACCTATTCTTGCGCTTTTTGCAGGAACGAATGAGCCGATTTGAGCCATTACAACAATTAGTGCGCTTTGACGCATATATGTCGATTTACCAGCCATATTTGGTCCTGTGATAAGAGCGAGACGGTCTGTTGTTGTATTAAGGAATGTGTCGTTTGGAACGAAGTAACTATCTTTTACGAATTGCTCAACAACGGGGTGGCGTCCGTCTTTTATGTCGATTATATCGCTATAATCAACCTCTGGGCAGACATAGTTATTTTTCATTGCAACCTCTGCAAGTGATACATATGCGTCGAGTTTTGCAAGAAGGTTAGCACTTTTTTGAATTCGTTTGAGGTTATTTGCAACCTCGTCACGCAAGGAGATGAACAAATCGTATTCAAGCGAACAAAGTTTGTCCTGTGCGCCAAGCACTGTTGACTCCATTTGTTTGAGTTCGTCTGTTATATATCTTTCACAGTTTGAAAGAGTTTGCTTCCTTATATATGTTGGCGGTACTTGGTCAAGGAAAGATTTTGTAACCTCTATATAGTAGCCGAATACTCTGTTATAGCCGATTTTAAGGGTTTTAATGCCTGTCTTTTCGCGTTCTTCTTCCTCAATTTTTGAAATCCAGTCTTTACCATTAGTCATGATTGAGCGTAGGTTATCGACTGTTTGATTAACGCCCGCTTTTATAAATCCGCCCTCTCTTATTGAGAATGGTGGGTTTTCAACGATTGTATTATCTATTGCATTATAAATGTCGTCAAGAGAGTCAACATTATCTCTTATATAAACGAGTTCTGGCGCTCTTGATGAGAAAAGAAGTTCCTTTATTGAAGGAATTACAGAAATTGTTGATGCTATTGCGCGAAGGTCCTTTCCTCCCGCTGAACCATATACAACCTTTGTCATAAGCCTTTCAAGGTCCAAAACTGTTGAAAGAAGGTGAGAAATTTCTTCTCTTAAAACAAAGTTTGAAACAAGTTCGCCGATTGCGCTTTGACGCATTGTGATTTTTTTAACATCAACGAGTGGATGCTCAACAAAACTTCTGAGCATTCTTGCGCCCATTGCTGTTTTTGTCTTATCAAGAACTCCGAAAAGGCTTCCGCGTTTTTCTTTATTACGCATAGTTTCACAAAGTTCAAGATTTCGTCTTGTGTTGAGGTCCATATCAAGATATTGTCCCTCTCCATAGACATTTAAGTTGTTTATATATGATACATCGTCCGTCTTTTGAGTGATAGCGACATATTCAAGTATCGCGCCTATTGCACAAAGCATAGGCTCGTCATTTTCATATTTTACAAGAAAATCAGAGCCAAACTGTTTTATAACCCTCGCGCTCGCACTTGGGTATTCAAAGAGTGGCTGATTATCAAATTCGCAAAGTGCATCAAGTCTTGTTTTTCCAAAATCATAAAGATAAGATGCGCTTTCACGATTTACATTTATAATAAGTTCCTTTGGCATATATGTGCCAAGTTCATTCAAGAGTTTGCTTGCTTCGTTTTCAAGCGATGTCGCATTAATTTCACCAGTTGAAACATCGACAAAGCAAAGTCCTATTCTTGTACCTTTTATGTAAATTGAGCAAAGGAAGTTGTTTTTATTTGCAGGAATAAGGTCAGACTCAAAAACTGTACCTGGGGTGATTTCTCTTACAACTTCTCTTTTTACAAGACCCTTTGTTGTCGCTGGGTCTTCCATTTGTTCGCATATCGCTACCTTGTAGCCTTTTGAAATTAGTTTTCCAATATACCCTTCGGCACTGTGGTAAGGAACGCCACACATTGGTGCGCGTTCGCTTTCTCCACAATCTCTGCCTGTCAAGGTGAGTTCAAGTTCTCTTGATGCCAAAATTGCATCGTCAAAGAACATCTCATAAAAATCTCCGAGACGATAAAACAGTATAAAATCCTTATACTGGTTTTTTATTTCAAGATATTGTAGCATCATAGATGTCATACTGTTCTATCTCCTTTAACTCTTTTCTTTGTTAATTAGTGGTGGTCGTGTCCGCAGTTTGAACCGCAAGATGAGCAGTCGTGTGTGCAAGGACGCTTACCTGTGATTTGGAATTCGATTTCTGAATTTACTTCTTCCATAAGTTTATTCATAGCCTCTTGTGCTTGGATTGCATTAAGGTATGTTTGAGAAGTTGTAATTTGTGAAACGAGTTCGTCAAGTCTTCCTTCGATAGCCTTTATAAGGTTTTCATCAATTTCTGGTTTTTTGTACTCTTCTTGAAGAGCGATTTGTTGAGTGTTAAATTCAAGCATAAGTTTTTGAATTTCTTCGTCGTTGTTGTAAGCCTCTTGTGCTTCGTTCATTTTTGCAACGCGCTCGTCAGCCTTAATTGCTTGTCCGAGTTGTGCAGCAAGTTCCATAATTTCCATTATAGTTGCTCCTTTATTCATATTATTTTTTATATTTCACCATATAGCGCAAATGTGTCTGCGCGAGTGATTTTTAACTTAATAAATT
>JAZSDJ010000219.1:0-3585 GCA_045531105.1 Eubacteriales bacterium
GTATATACCTCTGGACAAATTGCAATCAATCCAGAGAGTGGAAATGTTGAGGCAAACGATATCGTTGGGCAAACAGAACAAGTTATGAAAAATCTTGGTGCAGTTTTGGAAGAAGCAGGTTCTTCTTTTGAAAAAGCAATTAAAACAACTTGTTTTCTTGCAAATATTGCTGACTTTGGCGCATTCAATGAAGTTTACGGAAAATATTTCACCTCAAAACCCGCTCGTTCTTGTGTAGCGGTAAAAGACCTTCCAAAAGGTGTTTTGGTAGAAGTTGAAGTTATAGCAGAAGTATAATAAAATCAAAAATCCGCTTGGAAAAGCGGATTTTGCCCGTTTTTAGAAACTTATAAAAGGAATACGAAATGAAAAAAGAAACTAAAAGAAAGTGGAAAGAAAACCTACTTGACGCAGTTTTAGAATTTGTATTAGGTCTTGTTGGCGTTGTAATCGGAGTAGGAGTTTTCGCGCTCTTTGGAAAAGAAATAGACGAAATAGACTTCGAACTCGCCTTTCTTGTTGGAATTGGAGTAGTCGTGGCAATTTCAATAGTTGTCTTTTTGATAGTTCGTGCTTTCAGAAAAAAGTCAAAGAAAAACGACGAAAACGACGGTATAAGTCCGCTAAATAAAGATAGTTAAGGTAAAAAACATAGAAGATTTACATAACTTCTTATATATAATAAATATTTTGCAAAAACCACTTGACAAACGATTATTACAGTAGTATAATTTAGTAAATTAAAGTGATAAAGCGATAAAGCGATAAAGCGAGGTAAAAATGAAAAAATTACACACAAAAGAAGTAGATACATTATTTGAGGCAATTCTTTCACTTCAAAACATAGAAGAATGTTATAGTTTTTTTGAAGATGTATGTACAGCGAGAGAAATTCTTGATATTTCTCAAAGATTGAAGGCTGCTCAAATGCTCAAAAATGGCGAAAATTACGCTGTAATCAGCAAGGAAACGGGAATGAGTACCGCCACAATTAGCCGTGTTAGTAAATGCCTTGAATATGGCGACGGTGGATACGAACTCGCACTTTCTCGCATTGAAAAGAAGGAGAACTAAATCGTGGTTGAAAACATTTTAAAAAACGAGGAGAAGGCAATCTTTGCCCTTCGCGCTCTTTATAGACAATACGGATATTTGTCATTTAAAATGAGCAAGTTTGAGGAGTACGACCTTTATGTTCAAAACAAGGACTTCCTTGTAAGTGATAGAGTAATCACATTTAACGACACAGATGGACGCTTTCTTGCTCTCAAACCAGACGTAACCCTTTCCATTATAAAGAACACAACAGATAAACAAGGTTGCAAACAAAAGGTGTGCTATAACGAAAATGTATATCGCGTATCAGGCTCAACACATCAATTCAAGGAAATTATGCAAACAGGACTTGAATGTATTGGCGACCTTGACCTTTATGATAGATTTGAGGTTTTGTACCTCGCATCAAAAAGTCTTGCAACAGTAAGCGAAGATTTCGCGCTTGATATTTCACATATGGGGATTATTTCCTCAATCATTGATGAGGCTTGCGATAACGAACTTTTCAAAAAAGAAGTTATAAAACTTATCGCAAGAAAGAATAAACACGAAACCATAGCGCTTTGCAAAGAATATTCAGTTGATGAAAAGAGTACAAACGCAATCATCGACCTTATTGATATGTATGGCGATATGAATAGCGTTTTGAAAAGACTTGAACCTATGTGTCAAGAAGGTAACGCAAAAAGAGCGTATGAGCAACTTTTTGATCTTTGTGGGCTTCTTTCAAAAACCGAACTTGCAAACAATATAAAACTTGATTTTTCGGTAGTAAACGATATGAATTACTACAACGGAATAGTTTTCAAAGGTTTTCTTAATGGAATACCAGAAGATATTTTGTTAGGCGGAGAATACGACACACTTATGCGTAGAATGTCAAGGAAGAGTGACGCTATCGGCTTTGCCCTTTACCTTGATTTGCTCGATGCACTTGATACGTCAAAAATCGCATACGATATTGACGTTTTGCTCCTTTATAACGACAAAAATACACTGGACCAAATTGTTTCAAAAAGAGATGAACTTATCGCACAACAAAAGAGCGTAAGTGTCCAAAAATCAATTCCTGAAAAATTGAGATACAAAGAACTTGTAGACATTACGAAGGAGGGAAAATAAATGATAAATGTAGCCCTTCCGAAAGGACGCCTTGGCGAAAAAGTTTACGCAATGTTTGAAAAAGCAGGCTATGAGTGTCCATCAATTAAAGAAAACAACAGAAAACTTATATTTGAAAACGAAGAAAAAGGTATTCGTTACTTTTGGGTAAAGCCTTCGGATGTTTCGATATATGTTGAAAGAGGCGCAGCCGATATAGGAGTTGCAGGCAAGGACATTTTGCTTGAATACTCCCCAGATGTTTACGAACTTCTTGACCTCAATATAGGCAAGTGCAGAATGGCAGTTGCAGGAAAAAAAGACTTTTTTGACGATAATCAAAAAACTTTAAAAGTTGCGACAAAATTCGCAAATATAGCAAAAACATATTATGCCTCAAAATGCCGTGATATTGATATTATAAAACTCAATGGCTCAATCGAAATCGCTCCGATTCTCGGACTTTCCGATGTAATTGTCGATATCGTTGAAACAGGAACAACTCTTAAAGAAAACAACCTTGATGTGGTTGAAACAATAGTGCCAATAAGCGCACGCTTAATATCAAATAAAGCAAGTTTCAAATTCAAAACCAAGGAAATAGAAAAAATTGTCGAGGGAATGAAAGCACAGGTGAAATTCGATGATTAAAATTTATAAATATGGCGAGGTTTCAAACAGTGAAATTTTCGCAAGAGAAAATATCGCCTCAGGCGTTGAGGAAATTGTTGCAGATATTATCGCAAATGTAATTAAAAATAAAGACAAAGCGCTTTATGAATATTGCGAAAAGTTCGACAAAGTAAAACTTTCAAGCCTTGAAGTTACAAAAGAAGAAATTGACGAGGCTTTTGAGTCCGTTGATAAGGAATTTGTAGAAATAATAAAGGAAGCCGCCGAAAACATTCGCACTTTCCATAAAAGACAAGTAAGAAATAGTTTTGTAATCAGCGAACAAGACGGAGTTGTAACAGGACAAAAGATTATGCCTATTGAAAAGGTAGGACTTTATGTGCCAGGTGGAACAGCCGCATACCCATCAACAGTTCTTATGGATTCAATCCCTGCAAAAATCGCAGGTTGCGCCGAAATCGTTATGGTGACACCACCATCAAAGAATGGCAAGGTTAATCCAGTTATCTTGGCTACTGCAAAAATCGCAGGAGTTGATAGAATTTTCAAAGTTGGTGGCGCGCAAGCCGTTGCCGCTTTGGCTTACGGAACAGAAACAATTCCAAAAGTTGACAAAATCGTAGGTCCTGGGAACGCATTCGTTGCAGAGGCTAAAAAACAAGTTTTTGGTAAGGTTTCCATTGATATGATTGCAGGACCTTCTGAAATCTTGGTAGTAGCGGACACTACATGTAATCCAAAATTCGTTGCAGCCGACCTTCTTTCACAAGCGGAACACGATAAAATGGCAAGCGC
>JAZSDJ010000041.1:0-5263 GCA_045531105.1 Eubacteriales bacterium
ATGGTAAGCCTTATAATAGATATCGCTCTTGCAATAGTTACTCTTATCATCGTGATAAGGCATGCTCGCTTGGGATTTATTAAATCAATTTTGGGTACATTCAAACCGATAATAGCGGGTGTAATTGCTTTTGTTTTGCGCGTTCCTGTTGCAAAACTCTTTAAAGACCTTTTCTTTGGTATGATAAATGGTTGGACATATGAATCACTTAGCGCAACAGCGGCAGGGGCAGAACCATCTTTTGACCTGGTCTCCTTGTATAATACTTGTCCTATCGTATATGAAAAGGGACTGGTTCCTTTTGGACTCGATATGGAAAATGGTTTTCGTGATTCAATGGCGAATATTACCCAACTTGATGAAAGTGCAATTTCAGAACTTTCAATGAACATAAGTTCATCAATGGCTTGGGCGCTCTCACTCTTGACAGCGATGGTTTTGACATTCATAATCGCGTTGCTTGTTTTAACTTTGATAATAACACTCTTGAATTTGGTAACAAAACTTGCGGTGTTGAATATAATTAATAGAATACTTGGAATTGCTGTGGGCTTGTTCTGGTCACTTGCGTTTGCGCTTTTTATCGCAGTAATTCTTACTTTCGTTTCAAATTTAATCCCGAATGTTATAGGGGCAGATATAATCTCAGAGTCTATTATACTTGGTTTGGTTTTGGACATGGGAATTTTAAACTTAGTTCCGGGATTGTCATAAGAGGTATCTAAATGAAAATGTGTGCAAGATGTAAGAAAAGACCCGCAACGGTCTTTATTACAAAAATTGAAAATAACGAATCTAAACAAGAGGGACTTTGCCTGTTTTGCGCCAAAGAACTCGGGTTCAAGCAAGTTGACGAAATGATGCGTCAGTTCGGTATAACAGATGAAGAACTCGAAGGTATGGAAAAACTTTTTGATGGCATGAGCGAAAATCTTCCTGAAATGGTAGATGGCGAACAAGGCGAGGACGGAGAATACCCGACTATTGATTTTGCGAAACTTATGCGTGGAGCAGGATTTTCGGTTGATGGAAATTCAGAAAAAGATAAAAAGGCAGAGAAAAAAGGTAAGAATACACCACCTAAAAAAGCAGAAAGAAAGCATCTTACTACTTTCTGCCATAATTTGACCCAAGATGCACTTAACGGAAAACTTGATAGAATTATAGGTAGAGAAAGAGAACTTGAAAGAGTTATACAGATTCTTAGTCGTCGTCAAAAGAATAATCCTTGCTTGATTGGCGAACCTGGTGTTGGAAAAACAGCAATAGCCGAGGCTCTGGCTCAGAGAATTGTTGATGGAAATGTTCCTTATAAACTCAAAGGTTGCGAAATCTATCTTGTTGATTTGACTGCGCTTGTTGCAGGCACTCAGTTTAGAGGTCAGTTCGAGAGCAGAATAAACGCTTTAATTAATGAAGTTAAAGAAGCGGGAAATATAATTCTTGTAATCGACGAGGTTCATAATATAGTAGGAACTGGTAATTCCGAAGGCAGCATGAATGCTGCAAACATCTTGAAACCAGCCCTTTCTCGTGGAGAAATTCAAATTATTGGTGCTACAACAATGACTGAATATCGTAAATATATTGAGAAAGATGCCGCTCTTGAAAGAAGATTTCAACCAGTTAAAGTTGATGAACCATCAGTTGAAGAATGTATCGAAATGCTCAAAGGCATTAAGAGTTACTACGAAATTTATCACGGAGTAAAAATCCCTGACGAGATAATCAAAAATATAGTAGTGATGAGCGAAAGGTATATAAATGATAGATTTTTACCTGATAAAGCCATTGATATTATAGACGAGGCTTGTTCACATATTGTTTTGAACTCTCCTCAAATTGACAAAAGACATTCTGTAATTCAACAACTTGCAAAGATTGACGAAACAACAGAAGCACTTAATGCGAAAATTTCCGAAAGTGGAGAAACACCTACCGAGGAACAATATAAAGCACTTGCGGAACTCAAATCAGAGCGCTCTCAATTAATGATTGAAAAAGAAGACCTTGACAAAGAGTGCGAAAACACCGTTATGACTGTTGCGGACATAGCGACTGTTATAGAAATTTGGACAGGGATTCCTGCAACCAATATTTCAGCAGATGAGTTTGGAATGCTTGCTGAACTTGATAAAAACATAAAATCAAGAATTATAGGTCAAGATGAAGCCGTTACGGCGGTTGCACGTGCAATTCGCAGAAATCGCGCAGGCGTTGCAACGAAGCGCCGTCCTGTATCATTTGTTTTTGCAGGACCAACAGGTGTAGGAAAGACTGAACTTGTAAAAACTCTTGCAAATCAACTTTTTAGTGCGCCCGATGCACTTATTAGACTTGATATGTCTGAGTTTATGGAAAAACATTCGGTTTCTAAAATTATAGGAGCGCCTCCTGGCTATGTTGGTTATGATGAGGCAGGACAACTCACTGAAAAAATTAGACGCCGTCCATATTCGGTTATTCTTCTTGATGAAATCGAAAAGGCGCATCCAGATGTTTTAAATGTTCTTCTCCAAATTCTTGACGAAGGAAGAATAAGCGACTCACAGGGCAGAGTTGTCAACTTTGAAAATACAGTTATCATAATGACAACCAACGCAGGCGCTAACCTCTCATCTTCGACCGCAGGATTTGCAGGACAACAGGCAAAACTTGATAGCGAAAAAACCGAAAAAGCGCTTTCGCAATTTATGCGTCCCGAATTTATAAACAGAATTGATGAAATCATCACTTTCCGTTCTCTTGAAGTTGAAGATTTTAAAGCGATTGCAAAAATAATGATGAATGATTTAAAAGAAACGCTTGAAGAGAGAGGAATTAACTTCACATTTACAGATGAAGCGTGTGATTTTATCGCAGAAAAATCTTATAGCCGTAAATTCGGTGCAAGAAATATGCGAAGATTTATTCAAACAGAAGTCGAAGATAGACTCGCCAATGCTATAATATTTGAAAATAAGGCTCAAATTGAAGCAGCCTCAATAACTATTGAAAATGGTGAGATAAAATTATCTTATATATAAAGGAGCGGAAATGAAAAGAATATTATCTACTCTTATCGCACTTTTAATGCTCGTGTCTTGTTTTAGTATGCTTGTTTTTGCAGAAGAACAAGAAGAACCATCGGAATACCCCGAAGGACTTGAAAATGTTGCATTAAAAGGTCTTGGCTATTGTTCTTCTATGAAAAATAGTAACTGGACACCACCTAAAAGTATTAATAATGGACTTGATTATACGGAAGACTGGCGTGGTTGGGAACCTAAATACCCGACCATTTCACCAGGGCAAAACACCGCAAATGGATTTAAGGGTGAATATTGTGGAATTAAATTCCTCAATCGCGAATATTATGAGGTTTATGAAATCAGAATGTCAATAGGACTTCACTCGCAATACACCCAAAATGTTACATATACCATTCAAGCGCTTGTTGAGGGCGAATGGAATGAAATTGCAGTTTTACACGATTCGGAAGCCAAAAATATCAAATTAGATACTTCTGATGAAGATAAAGATGGCGATAAAACTGAATATCTCTATTCTTCATACGAAGATGCGATGCAAAGAGACACTTCCAATTATCATATAGGAGCGGAACTTTCTTGCGTTCTTGAAACTCCTGTTACTACAAATAATATAAGAGTTTATGTAAGCGATTTTGGAAAAAAATACCCAGGTGGAGACGTTCTTATTTTCCCATATATCTATGAAGTAGAACTCGTGGGTAAACTTGGAAAAACACCTGATATTGACCTCCCAGAAGGCGCAACATTTTCACAAAACGCCGCTTATAATTCGATTCCTTACGCAACATCTTCAAAGAGTTTGGAATACCCTTATCTTGCAATAGACGGAAAAGACACTACCGCTTGGTCGCCAAAATCTTTGGAAGCAGGACAAACATTGTCGCTCGTTCTCAGTAAAGAATATACAGTCGATAAAATTTTGCTTAACTTTGGAACCTTAAAAGAAGGAGCAACACCTGTAAATTATCAATTCAAACTTGAAATATACAAAGATGGCGCATGGCAAAAAGTTGCAGATGGCAATTCTTATAACCAAGCCAATAATAACTATATAACAGAGTATACATTGTCCGCTCCCACTAAGACTAACCAAGTTAGAGTAGTGTTTGAGCAAGCACTCACAAGCGCGCCATCAATTTATGAATTTGAAGTAAATATAACAGGCGAACGAACATATTATCTTGAAGAAAGATTTACTGCGTTTGAGAAAAATTCAAGCGCAAAGGGAAATCTTGCAATACTCGGTGAGGCATATGCAAGCGCAAATATTTTGCCATATTCAGACCCTTCATACATAAATGATGGTAAATATTTCGCAGACTCAGAAGTTTGGTTCCCAGGCAATTTGACAGTTCCTGTAAGTTGTGGAGTAAAACTTGATAAGGCATATTCTATAAATAAAGTAGTAGTTTATTGCGCAAATCCCGACAAAATCGGTTATGGCGTTATGAAGTTTAATATAATCGCAAATATAGATGGCAAAAGCGAAATTATAGCAACTGGCGACGCGTATGACCCTGCAAAAATGATAGATGGAATTCAAACAAGATATGCGACAATTTATGAGTTTCCGCAAGGCATCACAACTGACGATATAAAAATAGAATTTATAAGAAGTTCAAGCACAATTCCGAATGTTTTGGAACTTGAATTATATTCTGACACAGAGAAATGTTCAATGTTTGATGGATATCCTTTCAGAGATACCATTCCGGTTTATGTTGACGACCCAACATATCAAGCACCAGAACAAGAACCTTCCGACGATGAACAAGACTCGACAGTGTCACTTGTGATAGGGGTTTCACTTTGTTTTGTTGCAGTTGCAATTTCAGTTTCTTCGATATTTATAGTTTTAAAACAAAAGAAATCATTGTCGAATAATGAGAATGAAACAGAAGACACAAATGCAGAAAACGACGGAAATGACGAAAATAATCCAGCAGAATAAAGAGGTTAAATTTTAAAATGGCAAACGATAAAAAAATGGTTGAGCAAATCACCGCAATGGATGTGGATTTTGCTCAATGGTACACAGATATTGTGAAAAAAGCAGACCTTATTGACTATTCAAGCGTAAAAGGTTGCATGATAATTCGCCCATATGGCTATGCAATTTGGGAAAACATTCAAAAACTTTTAGATGCTCGTTTCAAAGAAACAGGCGTTGAAAATATTTATATGCCAATGTTTATTCCCGAAAGCCTTCTTAATAAAGAGAAAGACCATGT
>JAZSDJ010000140.1:0-2284 GCA_045531105.1 Eubacteriales bacterium
ACTTTTTTATCCGAACGAACTTAAATAATAATTTAAAACTTGTTGATTCGTCAAGGAATTGAGTAAAATTACTTGACGATTTTTCAAATTTATGTTATACTACAATAAATTATAACCTAATACATAACTTACAGTAAAGGGGGCGAACATTTGTTAGAAAAAGATCTTAAAGAAATAGTTGCTCAGAATATATTCTATTTGCGTACAGTAAATCACATGACGCAATATGAACTTGGGGAGCATCTCAATTATTCTGACAAAGCGATTTCCAAATGGGAAAGAGCGGACGGCATACCAGATGTTTATGTTTTGAAGAACATTGCCGATTTGTTTGGCGTTCCTGTTGATTATATGTTAAGCGAACATTCGGAGCAAGACCAAAAAAGAGAAAATAAACCTGTTAACAATAAGGGAAGAGCGCTTGTTATGAATATCATAATGATAGCGATAATGAGCATAGCTCTTTTTATATTTGTAATAATAGCAGTTTCTTGCGATAAATATATATGGCAGGTGTTCATTTATGCATTACCCGCCATTGCGATAGCAGGAATTTCTTGTACGGGTGCTTGGCGCAAGACAATAGGATTGTTTATGTTTATATCAATGTTTGTTTGGACTTCAATTCTTACTGTTTATATTGCGCTTGGTGAATATGCTACATGGATGATTTTCTTGCTTGGCATACCAATCCAAGTAATAGTTTTCTTGGCTTTTGGCGTAAAAATTACAGTTAGAATGAACCAAAAGACAAATCCTATTCTTGTTACCGCTATTGAAAAAATCCAAAAGAAATCAAAGAAAAATCATGAATAATTCACACACCCCGCCACTCTACCAATCGTAGAGTGGTGTTTTTTTATTCTACAATTTTAAAAACAAAGTGTAGAAGAAGAATATTATATATATTATGGACTTTTGTCAACTTTTCTGTTAAAATCATTACTGTGAAACGACAAAGTCGATTAGAAAACAAATCAAAAAGGAATTTTTTATGAGAAAATTTGAAATTAGCGCTTGTTCAACAATGGATTTGAATCTTGAACAAGTTAAAAACAGAAACATCAATTTTGTAAACTTCAAGTATTTTATCAACGGTGAAGAACATACTGACGATATGTTCGAAACAACAACAGCAAGTGAATTTTATGATGTGATGGCAACAGGTGTTGAAACAAAAACAACACAAGTTAATGTTGACACTTATATTGATATGTTCAAAGCCATACTTAAAGACGGCAAAGACCTTTTGCATCTTGTATTTTCTTCGGGACTTTCGGGTTCATATAATTCCGCTAAAATTGCAGCGGATGAAGTACGAAAAGAATTTCCTGACAGAAAACTTATCTTGGTAGACACCCTTGCTGCATCATCTGGTTTTGGACTCTTGGTAGATATGGTTGCAGATTTAAGAGATGAAGGAAAAACTATTGAAGAAGCAGAAGAGTGGGTTTTGGCGAACAGACTCAATGTTCACCATTGGTTCTCAACTACTGACCTTTCAGCATTTGTAAGGGGCGGAAGAGTTTCCAAAGCCGCTGGTTGGTTTGGAACAATTCTTAAAATTTGTCCTGTTCTTAATATGAGCAATGAAGGAAAACTTGTTCCAAGAGAAAAAATAAGAGGCAAAAGTAGTGCGCTTAAACGCCTTGTTGAAAAAATGGAAGAAAATGCGCAAAACGGACTTGATTACAATGGCCGTTGCTATATATCAAATTCTGATTGTATTGAAGACGCAGAATTTGTAAAAAATACGGTTGAAGAACGCTTTGCTAATCTCAAAGGTAAGGTTCAAATTTATTCGATTGGCCCAACAATCGGTTCTCACACAGGTAGAGGAACAACTGCGTTGTTCTTTATGGGAAAAGAAAGAATTGATTAATTTTGAAAAGAGGTTTCGTGATGGATAAACAGCACAATAAAATTAATGGTGAAGATTATCGTAAACTTATAATTACTGCGGCTCAATATCTTGAAGATAACAAAGAAGAAATTAACGAACTTAATGTGTTCCCAGTTCCAGATGGAGATACTGGTTCTAACATGTCTATGACTGTTGTTAAAGCGGCAGAAGAACTTATGAAGCAAGGCGAGGAAATGCCACTCAGTGAGGCCGCAGACAAAACGGCGAAAGCAATGCTTCATGGTGCAAGGGGTAATTCTGGTGTTATCATAAGTTTGCTTTTCCGTGGAATTGCAAAAGGACTTATTAATGCAGAAGAAGCAGATGGTATTGCATGGGCTAACGCTCTTAAAAATGGTGTTGAAGCGGCTTATAATGCAG
>JAZSDJ010000266.1:0-2441 GCA_045531105.1 Eubacteriales bacterium
GAGTTTATCATTCCTCTGTCACACTCTGCTATTCTTGGTGTTGGATTTCCGAACCGAGGGTCTTTTGTTGTTCCTTTGAACGAAAATGTTCCAAGGCAATTTATATCGTAAATTTCTGCAAATTCATAACCGAATCCAAATGTTCCACTTGCTGGGATTAATGGATTATCAAGTTCTATTCCACAAAGTGAGGTTTTCAAACTTACCATATGATTTCCTCCTTTTCAAGAACAGGTCCATCTTTACAGATACGCTTATTTCCATATTTCGTTTTACAACTACAACCCATACAAGCACCAAATCCACAGCCCATACGTTCTTCAAAACTGAATTGTCCGCTTGTTTTGCTCTTATTATAAACCGCTTTAAGCATTGGTTCTGGACCACATGTGTAGAAATATGTATAGTCTACTTTGTCAAAAGCATCTGTAACAAAGCCTTTGATACCATATGAGCCATCAACGGTTGTAACGAAAACCTTTGCACCGAGTTCTTCAAACTCTTTTTCATAAAAAACTTCGTCCTTTGAGCCAAAACCTAATATCACGCTTGGGTTTTTGCCCTGTGCAACAAGGTCACGACAAAGTTGATACATAGGAGGAACTCCTGCGCCTCCACCTACAAGAAGGGGGTTTTCTCCACTTTTTTCAGTGTTATAGCCATTGCCAAGTCCTGTAAGTGTCAAAAGTTCTGTTCCTTTTCCCATTTTGGACATAACTTCTGTACCCGCACCTACTACCTTGTAAATAAGTGTAAGTTTGTCACCTTCTACATTACATACAGAGATAGGACGGCGCAAGTAAAATCCGTCTATTTTTATATTAACAAACTGACCGCATTTAATATCGGTACAGTCTCCGCAAAGAACACTCTCGTAGGTGTTCTTTGCGATTTTTTTGTTTGTTATAATTGTAAAAACTGTATCTTTCATTTTTCCTTAACTATCTATTGTTGAAATTGTGAGTGTGATTTCTTCAAGTACGTCAAGAAGAATTCTTACTGTATCGAGCGATGTAAAGAGTGAGATGTTGTTTTCTATTGCGAGATGACGAATTTCGTAACCATCTTTTTGGTTAGAACCATTCGAACCCGCTGCGCCAGCATCACTTGTGTTAATTACATATGCGATATGTCCTTGTCTCATTGTTTCAGGAATATCATTTGAACCATCGCCTATTTTCTTCTTTACTCTTGTTCTAATGCCATGTTCTTTCAAGAATGTAGCGGTTCCTTGTGTTGCCTCAATATTAAAGCCAAGGTTATAGAAACGGCGAATAAGAGGAAGCGCGTCTTCTTTATCTTCGTCCGCTATGGTAGCAAGAATTGTTCCATAATTTTGAAGTTGCATTCCTGATGCTTGAAGTGCTTTATAGAAAGCCCTATTAAGAGTATCGTCGTAACCGATTGCCTCACCAGTTGATTTCATTTCCGGTGAAAGGTAGGCATCAATTCCACTAATCTTTTTATATGAGAATACAGGAACTTTACAGTACCATCTATTCTTTTCTTGTGGGTAAAGGTCAAATATTCCAAGTTCTTTAAGTGTTTTTCCAAGAATCACCTCTGTTGCGATATCAGCAAGCGAGTAGCCTGTTGATTTTGAAAGGAATGGAACTGTTCTCGAAGAACGAGGATTTACCTCAATGATATAAACATCGTCGTTTTGGTCAACGATAAATTGAATGTTGAAAAGGCCAACTATTCCAATGCCTACTCCAAGTTTCTTTGAGTAAGAGAGGATTTTTCCTTTTACTTTATCGGAAATAGAGAATGAAGGATATACACTAATTGAGTCACCGCTGTGTACTCCTGTACGCTCAACAAGTTCCATAATTCCTGCAACGAATACATCGCGTCCGTCGCAAATTGCATCTACTTCTACTTCTTTACCCTTGATATAGTGGTCAACAAGAACTGGTTTATCAACATCTATTTCAACGGCTGTCTTCAAATAGTGACGAAGTTGCTTTTCATTAGAAACGAGTTGCATAGCGCGTCCACCAAGAACGAAACTTGGACGAACAAGTACTGGATAACCTACCATTTTAGCAACCTTTACGCCATCTTCGATATTTGTAACCGCTTGTCCTTTTGGTTGAGGAATATCAAGTTCATTAAGGATTTTTTCGAATGCATCACGGTTTTCCGCTCTATCAATCGCTTCACAATCAGTACCAATAAGTTTTACGCCACGAGCGGCAAGTGGTGCTGCAAGATTAATAGCGGTTTGTCCGCCAAGTGATGCAATTACTCCATCTGGTTTTTCAAAATCAATAACTTCCATTACATCTTCTACTGTGAGTGGTTCAAAGTAGAGTTTATCTGATGTTGTATAGTCTGTTGAAACTGTTTCTGGGTTATTGTTTATAATAATAGCCTCGTAACCACAACGACGAATTGTGTTTACTGCGTGTACTGTTGAGTAGTCAAATTCAACACCT
>JAZSDJ010000105.1:0-9488 GCA_045531105.1 Eubacteriales bacterium
AATAGTTGTTTCATAATAATATCAGAGTATTTGAGATTTATTTGAATTGTCGAGTTAGGCGATTCAAAAAATCGCTTATGCTCGATAATATAGATATTAATGAACAGGAGTTTATTGAAATGGCTAGTAACAAGATTACTGTTCCAGAAGCAAAAGCGGCTCTTGACAAGTTCAAGATGCAAGCAGCAAGCGAAGTAGGCGTAACTCTTAACCAAAGCGGTTACAATGGTGACCTCACTGCTCGTCAGGCTGGTTCTATCGGCGGTCAAATGGTTAAGAAAATGGTTGAATCTTACGAAAATTCTATTAAGGGTACAAAATAAGTTAACCATTAGCAACTATCGCTAAAAAGGAAAGCACCTCAGCGAGGTGCTTTTTCTTTATTTTAATATAATATCGCAAATTCTATCAACTTCTTCAAGAGAAAGGTCAGCATAAAGAGGTAATGTTAAAACTCTATGCGCTAAATGCTTTGCAACTGGTGTTTTATCTTCTCCTGCTGTTGGAAAATCTTTATAGCAATCAAAGGCGTTGGTAAGAGGATAAAAATATTTTCTTGCTACAATTTCTTCTTTTTTGAGGTTTTCAAATACTTCGTCACGAGTATATTTATAACCATCAAATATCACTGGAAAATATGCATAATTTGATTCAACTTGATTTTGGGGTTTGCAGAGTTTAATTCCATTAATTCCTTCAAGTCTCAAACAATAATGCTCCACAACTTTTTTTCTTTTTTTGAGTTCTTCATCAATATGTCTAAGATTGCAAATTCCCATTGCGGCTTGAAACTCGTTCATTTTAGCGTTTCCGCCTATATAAGCGACCTCCTCGGGCCCTCTTATTCCGAAGTTTTTAATGTCGTTAAGTATTTGGACAAGAGCGTCATCCTTATAAGTAACCGCTCCTCCTTCTATGGTGTTAAAAACCTTTGTTGCATGAAAACTAAACATAGAAGCGTCGCCAAAATTCGCAGAACTTTCGCCTTTATATTTAGCACCAAACGCATGTGCTGCGTCGTAAATAACTTTTAGGTTGTACTTTTTAGCAATTCTGTCTATTTCTTCAACATTGCATATATTTCCATAAACATGCACAGGTATAATAGCAACGGTTTTTTCAGTTATAAGTGCCTCTATTTTGGTTGTATCGATGGTGTAATCTTCTTCATTAACATCACAAAATACGGGAGTATAGCCAGTGCGAACTATTGCATGAGTTGTCGAGGCGAAGGTAAATGGAGTTGTTATAATTTCTCCGCCCCTTGGCAAGTCAAGAGCTACTATTATGTTTTCAAGTGCCAAATGACCATTCGTATATAGTGTTAGATGAGGTGTATGCAAATACTCTTCAAGTTCCGCTTGAAGTTGTCTATGCTTTTTACCCATATTGGTTAGCCAATGGCTTTCCCATAGTTCTTTTATTTCCTCGCAAAATTCTTCATATGAAGGCATTGAGGATCTTGTTACATTAATTGGCATTTTGCTCTCCTTTGCTACTTGATATATCTGTTTCTTTACTATCTTTTTCTTTCGCTTTTTTCTTTTTAGATGTTGATTCTATTTTCTTGCCTACATACATTGCAATCAATCCAACAAGGACTGCGATTGATGCCAAAGCAATTACCCAAGGATAATATTGTTTGTATAAAAATATACTTATTGATTCCCCTACTTCTCCACCGATTATAATAGCGACAACAAAAGGAATCAACGGAAGAAATCCCATAAAAAAGGATGCCATTAAAATTCCGCCATATACTTTATTTAGTATTTTGTAAATTTTATCTCTCATAGCAACCTCCTTCACTTAATCAATCCAAAAACGGGCAATATGCACAATATCATAGCAACAGACAATAAATAGTGAATTGCTATCCATATTGCACAATTCAACAGAGTTGGTTTCAGTTCCGAATTGGCGATTCCCATTCCCACATAAACGCATGCACAATACGGGGGAGTAACACCATGCATTGCTCCGCAAATACAAGGCAACATAGCGGCGGCCATCATAGGATTTCCACCTGCTGTGGCAATAATAGAAATTATTATTCCGCCAAATATTTTTACCTGTGTAGAACCAGGAATTAACATTCCGAGAATAGCAGTAAATAAAGGAAGAATAAATGCAAGAGCGACCAACGGCATATTTAATGAACTAATATATTTGCCGATTTCAACTTCAACTTGAATATCTGCAAAAACATTACTTACAAAATACGCAAACAAAACTAATGCAGAAGTTGGAACGACACCTTTTATTCCTTTGCAAATTTCTTCATACATAAACTTTGGAGTCATTTTCTTCATAGTTTTCTTTCCCGACAATAGAATTCCGCAAATAACAATCAAAGCCGGAATAATCAAAAGAATACTATTTGAAAAAGCACTAAATCCTGCGTTTCCAAGTCTTTGCTCAAAAAACGTAGAAAAGGTGTTTGTCAAAAAAAACGGTACAAAAACTATAATCGGTAAAAATATCGCTTTCCAACCACTTTTTAAAGTTTGTTTGAAACTTGGCACATCTGCCTTTTCCATTGGTTCAACTTTATAATATCTACACATAAAATACATCGTGAGTATTCGTTGAACGATAAACCATATTGCAACTCCCCAAAGAAGCATCCAAAATTGTGACATTGTATATTTATTGGGGTACAATTTATCAAGCGCTGCAAACGCAATCGCTATCATACCTGCGGGTGGTATCATATTTCCCATTGTACTTGCGTGCGCTTCAACATTTGCGGCAAGATGAGGAGGAAACTTTGATTTAATCATAGCAGGAATTGTAAATACTCCTGTTGTCGCAACATTACCAGGTCCACTTCCAGAAAGAGAACCCATATATGTACTTCCTATTATTGCAACAAAACCAGCACCACCTCTAAATCGTCCAAATATAGAAAGTATTATTGCAATACAATCATCAATAACTTTTGTTTTTGACAAAAGCCCAGCGGATACAACAAAAACGATTATTACATATAAACTCGGTTCTGTCATTGCTTCCCAAATATATTTACCAATGTTTGCCCAAGTGTTTGTAACGGCAAGCAACGCTACAAATGCTGCTAACATGCACTCATGAAGTGGTCTTTTCAAGAATGAAAATCCAACTATTGCAACAGCAAAGACTACTCCCAAATACAACATTTCTATTGGCATATTGTTCTCCTTATTTTAGCATTTGTTTATCTCGGTTTTCTAAAACACTTGTGTCATATCTTGAAACTATCATGTCGTTTCCGTTTTCATCACATATTTTAAGTGTCTGATAAATCCAATCCACCGTTTGTTTCATTTCTATATTGTCCTTACAAACAAGGTCTATTTCACAAAAACGCTGATTTACATTATATGTTTCTTCAACAACTTCTCCCACTTCGTATTTTTTAAACAAAGATACAACTTGGGGACATAATTTTATTTTTTCAAGTCCTTCGATTGAAGAAATCTTTCCCGCTCTTAATGTGGGTAATACTTGCCCAACTACTTGACCTTTTAACCAAATATCTTCTTTTGAAAACTCAGAAAACTGACTTGTAATTTCACCTGTAAGAGCAAATTCTATCAACGGGTAAATTGGATTCTTTCCACAGGCAACCGTAAACATTCTTTCGTATTCTCCGCCTGGCAAGCGAAGTCCTGGATCATAAAATCTTACAGTATCTGAGTCAACAAAGCCTTGCATAAAGACAGGAGCATTGACTATTCCTATATCTTGATATAACTTTTCCACTCTATCATGGACATTATTCATATATAATTCGGTAAACACAGACGGCGATGCCGAGCCAACAGCAAGTTTATCAAGTTTGTCTTCATATTTTCCAAGAAATCTATCAACAGTTCTTATTGGATATGCTTTTTTGTTTATCATTAAAATTGTCATGGAAAAATCATTGGCTTGTCCCATATATTTTTCAATAACAACTTTTCCGTTTGAACTGTTATTTCTCGCAAATTCAATAGCCGTTTTGGTTTCTTCGTATGTATTACATATTGTTTGACCTCTTGACCCTCTACTCTCACCTGGCTTTACAAGAATTGGAAAGGAAACTTTTTCAAAACAAATTTGTTCGGTTTCGAAGTCTTCTTCATAATATTCAGGTATTGTATCCACTCCGTTTTTTCTGCAATATTTTTTGAAAAGATTTTTATCGGTAAGAATGTCAAATTGTTTTTTTGTTCCAAAACAAGGCACTCCTAACTTTTCGCATATTTGCTGATATGGCTTTTGACAAGGATCGAGCGAAGTTGAAATAACACCATCTATCTTTTCCTGCTTGCACATCGTTACTATTTCATCAATATCTGTAATATTATACATATAAAACTTGTCCGCCAACTGTTTTGCTGGCGCTTTTTCATATGGTAAATAATCGGTAACGTATGTGATTACTCCTAATTCTTTGGCAGCCTCAACAAGTTTACAATGTTGAAAAGCGCCACCAATTATTAAAAGTTTCTTTCCTTTTAAATTCATAATTCTCCTATTTTACACAATCAAATTTCTGTTATTATTAATTCTTTGTACCCTAACAACCTATGCGTGAAGTAAGAACCATTTTTTAGTGATTTTTTCTTATTCTTTCATATTGCCAATGGCTTTCCCATAGTTCTTTTATTTCCTCGTAAAATTCTTCATATGAAGACATTGGGGATCTTGTACATTAATTTGGATTTTGCTGTTCTATAATTCCAATCGTTTTATGATTTCGCGATTCATAATATCACGATTACATTTATCCATTACTTTAACTTTCGATAGAATTGTATTATGTTTATTTATTATTTCGGATTTGCTTTCTCCAAGTATCACAAAACCAGCCACTCTATCTCCACTTGATTCTATTTTATCAAAAGTAGCACCCTTCCACTTGAATAGCATTGTTTTATATATTATTCCTTCGTCTTCCATTTCTTCGAATCCTTCTAAATGATCAAACTCACCAGGAAAACAATATATAAATTCTGACACACAATACTTTACAGCGGATTCGTTCTTTTTAACTTTTGGAATTTTTCCCAATGTTAAATCAACAACCGCTTTTACGACATCAAATCCACTTAATTCTTTTATCGTTATAAATTTTTCTCCGCCACCTGTTCTTGCGCTAAATTCTAAAACGTAAACATTGTCATTACGATTAATCATTTGAATTAACATTGGTGAATTTTTCAATCCAAATGCGTCCGCTATTTGTTGGGCTACTTGTTCTATTTTGATTCTAAGAGAGGAAGCGATTTCTGTTGTTGATTTGGATCTGCAAATAATGAATTTCTCGTTATCTGATATTTTATCTAATTGCGATACAGCAAGCAACCTTGCCTTTCCTTCTTCCACATAAACGTCTACGCTCAACTCCACACCTTCGATATACTCTTCAACCACAGCCGAATTAGTTCGACTATATTTAATAGCCATATCAAGCGCTGTTTTTAATTCTTCGTCGTTTATTACTTTTTTTACGCCCTTTGAAGAATTACAATCCACAGGTTTTACTATAAGAGGGTAAGAAATCGAATCTATAACATCTTTGCTGTATTCGTCTAATATTAAATGCTTTGCAGTAGGAATCCCGTTTTCTACAAAAACTTTTTTCATGTACGATTTATTAGTAACATTTAACGCGGTTTCATAATCAATATAGCAAGGGAGTCCCAAGGTTTCTGAAACTTTTGCCACCGTTAGCAATGCTTGATCTGTACAAACCGTTATTAAAAAATCGACATTCTCTTCTTTTGCAATGTTTTCTATTGCCATTACATCTAATGTTGATACTTGATAAAACTTATCAGCATGTTTTCTTGCCACTGGATTTTCGTTATAGTCAGCAAGAACAGTTGTTATTCCTCTGCTTTTGAGGTCTTCAATAAGCGCAATTTGGGGGAGTCCTCCTGCCAAAACAAGTGCTTTTTTCATAAAATCTCCTATTATTGTTCAGACAACTCTTCTTCGGGTTCAGAATTATCAGATGCTGGTGTTTCTGTAACTTCTTCTTTTTTCTTTTCGTCTTCATCATTTGAAACAGTCAGTGCTTTTGACTTGCTCAAATACATACCGATTAATCCCAATCCTGCAAATATAGAGGTAAATCTTATTACCCATGGGAAGTATGTTTTATGAATGAAAACGCTAATTTCTGTTGCAGTATCTCCGCCGATGCACAATGCAACTATAAATCCTAAAAGCGAAAGTGCGCCTGCAAACAAGCATACAGTAACGCCTATTCCAAATATCCACAATATTACATTCGTTACTTTTTTCATATTTTACCTCCTTATATACCTATAATAGGTAAAATTCCTATCAAGCAAACCACAGACAGTAAATAATGTATTCCTACCCAAATTAAACAGTTCAATGTGGTTTCTTTCATCTTTGAGCCTGAAATTCCCATCGCTGTGTACATACATAGTGCAAGTGGTGGGGTCATTCCTTCCATAGCGCCAGTTATAACTGGTAACATAACTGCCGCTAATAATGGATTTCCTCCCGCTGCGGCAAACACAGCAACGATTGTTGTTCCAAATATTTTTGTTTGTGCAGAGCCTGGAAATACCATTCCTAAAAGTGCGGTGATAAATGGAATTATAAATGCCAATGCGACAATCGGCAAATCCCATCCTTTTATCAAATCTCCTATGGCTTTTCCAATGTTTGTTGCAGAAAACAAATTACTTATACAATAAGCAAAGAAAATAGTTGCTCCAACTGGCACTATTCCCTTAACGGAATTCTTTACTGTTGAAAATGTATCTTTGAATTTTAAATTCTTTCTATTAACTATTATTGCATATACTGCCGCTATTCCAGGGGTAAACAACAACAAGCAACTTGAAAAATTGCTCGCTCCTGCTCCTAAGCGTTGGGTGAAAAATGTTGATTTAAAAATGCTGTCAAGTATAAATGGAAGTAAAATTACTATCGGAATCAACAAATTCTTCCAGCCTTTTTTCAAAGATTCTTTTAAATCAGGAAGTTCTGATTTTTCCATTGGTTTTACTTTGTAATAACGACAAAATACAAATACTGTTATAAGTCGTTGCAATATGAACCAAATTGCAACTCCCCAACATGCAATCCAAAATGTTGATTGGGACATTTCTGCTCCGCTAAATTCGTTATAGCATGCAAGTGCTGTCAATATTACTCCTGCCGGTGGTATCATATTTCCCATTGTACTGCTTGCCGATTCAACATTTGCAGCAAGATGCGCTGGAAGTCCCGCTTTTTTCATTGCTGGAATTGTGAAAACTCCTGTTGTGGCTACATTTCCTGCTCCACTTCCAGATAAAGATCCCATAAATGTACTACTAATAACAGCAACATATGCCGCTCCACCTTTTAGTCTTCCGAATATTGCTGTTAAAATATTTACTACGGAATCAATCGCTTTTGTTGCATCAAGTATTTTTGCCAATACCAAAAATCCTATTATCGAATAGAATAAGGTATCTGACGATGTTTTTACTATGTGTGCAAAAAAGTTCTTATAATCGCTTGTCATTATGACCATTAGTATATATCCATAAAACATACACTCATATATCGGTCTTTTTAACAATAAAAATGTTACGCATATTATCGCCAACAACGCTATTATGCACCATAATTCGTATATCATTTTTACTCTCCTTTTAATTTATACTTTTTTTGACAACTTTTGGTCTATATTTCACTGTGTTTCTTTTTCTTCTGCTCTTTTTTTCTTTCTATCGTCAAACCATTTCTTCACATTTTCTTTAATAAATTCAAATCCTTCTAACTTGAATAATGCTGAAATTGCAAGATAGAAAATTAGTCCTATTGGAACTTGAATTAAAAGCATAATAATATTGTTCAGATTTAAAAAGTTAATAAGGTAGACAACTACACCCATCAATATTGAAACAAATATTGACGGTAAAAGGTCTTTCATTTGCTCAAAATAGGAATAATTAATTAGTTTTTTGTTTGGATACGCATTGATAAAGCAACTGGTAAATGTAGTGAAAACTCCTGTCATTGCTATTGCGATTGGTGAATTGAAACAAAAAACCGCTATCACAAGAGATATTATACCGATAGATTTTTTAATAACTTCCAATTTTAAAAACATATCGCTTCTTCCCATGGCATTCATAGCCTGCAAATTACACGAATGCACAGGATAGAAAGCAAATGAAAAGCAAAATATTTGCATATATGGCACAGCGGGAAGCCATTTATCAGTTAAAAGCACTGATATGAGAGGTTCCGAAACCATCGCAAGTGCCAGCATCATAGGAAAAATGATAAATGAACTTAGAATTACAGAACGACGCATCATTTCTTTAACCTTTGCTTTTTCGTCCTGCTCCTTTGACATTGCCGGCAACATTACAGCCTGTACACTACCATTTATGGCATTTATAATAAATTGTGGGAACTGTTTTCCTCTATTATAATGTCCAAGTGTTCCAGTATCGTATTTTGTTCCTATCACCAAACTGCTGGCATCCTGATATATTATATCAATCAATGATGAAACTAACAATTTCCAACCAAATGAAAATAAAATTCCAATTCTTTTGAAATCACAAACTAATTTGGGGAACCAGCGAACAGTCAAAAGCATAACAAGACATGTTATAACTATATTCAAAAGTGTCTGCACAACAAGTGACCATACGCCATATCCAGCGTACGCCATAATAATTCCCACTACTCCTGAAATAATCATTCCTGCAACATTACTCAAAAAGACTTTTTTGAAGTTCATTTCTCTACTGACTTTTGCAAGTTGAATTGAGTTGAATGCACCTGGGAATAACATTAACGCTAAAACTCTAAATGGAGCAACTATGTCTGGCATGTCATAAATATTTGCTATTAACGGAGACAAGAAGAATAGCGCTGTATAAAGTATTCCTGCTACTCCAAATGAAACCCAAAATACTGACGAATAATCTTTATCTTCTACATCTTTTTTCTGTATTAAAGCAGTGTTAAATCCACTTTGAACAAACACGTTTGCAATATTTGTAAATATTATCATTATGGAGAGTACACCATAATGCTCAGGTGATAATATTCTTGCAAGCACTATTTGTAAAACAAATTGTACACCATGTACGCCAAAACGTTCAAAAAGTTTCCAACCGAATGCTTTGGACATGCTATTTTGCAATATTTAGCCCTCCTTATAATTATTTTAACCGAATATTTTTCGCTTTATTTTTTTCAAAAATGGAAATTTTTCTGCAATGAACGTAGTGAATTTAGTCCATTTGTATTTTCTGTATAATTTTTTATATTTCTTATCTTTTACTGATTTATCATTATTTAACAGCAAAAGTTGAAACTCGGTTTCTAAAATTTTTTCACTAAACACATCGTTGTACTTTTCGTCATAATAAGAATTAACTGCACTGAGCATTCTTTTTAGTTCTTGTAAATGCTCTTTTCTCTTTTCTTTATCATTCCAAACTTGTTCTGTCCAAGAACCTGTTGTACCA
>JAZSDJ010000232.1:0-5960 GCA_045531105.1 Eubacteriales bacterium
GTGCAGTAATGTATTCAGCTGACCGATACTAATAGACCGAACGCTTGAACTACTTTGGTTCTCCAAAGTTGTTGAGTTCTTAGTTCTCTATTCTTTATTTGGTTTTTAATGAGCATTTTAAAAGAGCATCGCAAGATGCTCTTTATTTTTATTTATTAATTATACAGAAAAAGAGCACCACATGGTGCTCTTTTTAAATTAAAGATATTTCTTTATAATAGCGGTCATTTTATCAAGATTCTTTTCCATTTCAGCAACTAATTTGAATTGCGTTCTACATCTGTCAAGATTATGACCTTCTCTGTGAATTTTAAAATATGTATCACCATTTATATGGTCGGTCAAAAATCTCATTCCGCATTCAAGTGTCATCATAATTGATGCATAGGGAAGCATCTCAATTTCGACATCAGTAAGAGATTTCGCACATTGTTCGAGATAACCTTTTGTAAAAGCATCATATAATTCAAGGTCGAAATCAACCAAATCAAGATTTTGTTCATCTTCCGCTGCGTGAGTAGCGCCTGAACGAATGGCATCACCAAAATCATACAAGTATGAACCGGGCATTACAGTGTCAAGGTCAATTACAGCCACAGGGGATTGCGTTTTTTCGTCGAAAAGAACATTGTTGAGTTTTGTATCATTATGAGTAACTCGAAGTGGCAAAGCACCATCTGCGAGTTTATCAACAAATAGCGACATGAATTCTTTTCGTTTTCTAACAAAAGCGATTTCATCAGAAACCTGACTCGCCCTACCAGAAAGATTATCACTGATTGCTTTTTCAAAATCAAGATAACGAGAAGCGGTGTTATGAAAATTTTTGATTGTTTCTACAAGTTTAGAAGCATCAAAATCGCTCAAAAAGTTCGCGAACTCACCAAAAGCGACACCAGAAAGGTAGAAATGATTTGCATCTTCCATTTTTTCAATAGTGAATACATTATCAATATAGCGATACATTCTATATGCTTCGCCATTTACCATAACATAACTTTTTCCCTCAGGAGTGGCTAAAAATTTCAAAGTAGAACGATATGGTTCTCTTCCAAGTTGAAGGTTTTTCTTTCTTATGTGATGAGTAACACCTACAATGTTACTCATAAGTCCGTCAGGATCTTTGAAAATTTTAGTGTTGATTTTTTGTAAAATATAAGAATCGTCGCCGACACAAACTCTATAAGTAGAATTTATATGTCCGTTACCAACAGCATAAGGAGTTTCGTATTCAACTTCTCCAAGAAATGCTTTAATAGCAAGGTTCAAATTTTCCATTGCAAAATCTCCAAAAATTGTATTTTATATATTTTACCACATATTTTATATAAAGTAAAGAATAATGTTGAAAAATTCTCAAAAATGGTGTAAAATATAAAATAGCATAATTTTGATTTTTAATCAAACAGGAGAAAAAATGATAACTAAATATATAAAAATCGCAGAAGGCGTAAAAGTCAACTATATAGAAACAGAAAAATTCAAAACGAATTATATATCTGTGAATTTTATAACTCAAATGAGAAAAGAAAGCGCACATTTGAATACGCTCGTTTCAAGAGTTTTGGTTCATGGTAGCAAAAATTTCCCCTCACAATCTGCAATAGAAAAGAGACTTCAATATTTGTATGCTGGCTCTATTTCACGAAGAACAAATAACATTGGAAAATATCAAATTTTTGGTGTTTGTGCAGATATGCTTAACGATAGATACACCGAAGGTACACCTGTAACAGATGAGATGGTGGACCTTGTGTGCGATATTGTGTTTAATCCAATAGTTGAAAATGATGCTTTTTCTAAACAAAATACAGAGGATGAAAAACTCGAAACTATTGACCTAATAAACGCAGAAATAAATAATAAAGCAAGATATGCACAAAATCGTTGCACAGAAATAATGTGCGAAAACGAAGTTTTTTCAATCAAAACAACAGGAACAAAAGAAGATGTTTTGGCGACCACTCCAAAAGACCTTTTTGAAGCATATAAAAAGGCACTTCGAGAATATAGAATAGAAATTTATGTTGTTGGAAAAGTTGATATTGATAAACTTGCGAATACTTTTAAATCTCACTTTGATAAGATAGAGAGAAGTTTAGAAAGCCTTGATGATATAGAAATAATTAAAGAAGTTTCAGAAGTTAAAAATATAGAAGAAATTCAAGAAGTTTCACAAGGTAAACTTTGCATGGGTTTTAGAACAGGAAAAACCATAGAAGATGGCGATTATCATGTTGCACAACTTTTTAATGAAATCTTTGGTGGTTCACCAACGTCAAAACTTTTCGTCAATGTGAGAGAAAAAAAGAGTTTGTGCTATACATGCCGTTCGTATGTTACTCAAAAAAGCGGACTCATGTATGTTTCAGCAGGAATAGAGTCATCAAATAAGCAAGTTGCAATCGATGCTATATTGGAACAACTTGAAAATGTTAAAAACGCGAAAATAACAAGCACAGAACTTGAAAGTGCCAAAAAATCACTCAAAAACGCATATATGAATGTGTATGATAGCCCTGTCGCTATGGAAGTGTGGACACTTAATCGCGAACTTTCAGAAAATTTTGATGTTCCATCTGACGAAGCGAATAAAATTCTCGCAACAACAAAAGAAGATGTATCTTCATATGCAAAGGGAATAAAACTTGATACAATATATTTTTTGAAGGGAGAAGAAAATGCCTGAAATTGTAACCAAAGAGAATAAAATGCTTGGTGAAAAATATTATATTTTCACTCACAAAACAGGGCTTAAAGTATATGTTTTCCCAAAGAAAATGTCATCAAGTTATGCACTTTTTACTACAAAATATGGTTCAATAGATAATAAATTCAAACTTGAAGGTGAAAAGGATTTTGTTGTAGTTCCCGACGGAATAGCACACTTTCTTGAACATAAAATGTTCGAGTGCGAAAACGGAGAAGACGCATTTGAACTTTTTGCAAAAACAGGTGCGAGCGCAAACGCTTATACTTCAAACGCGAGAACCGCCTATCTTTTTTCAACAACCGATAATTTTTACGAATCGCTTGAATATCTTTTGGATTTTGTAACTCATCCGTATTTCACTGAAAAAACAGTCCAAAAAGAGCAAGGAATTATAGGTCAAGAACTTAGAATGTATGATGACCATCCTGGCGCAAGACTTGAAAAAGGACTATTGCAAGCACTTTATAAGAATAATAAAGTCCGTATAGATGTAGGCGGAACGATTGAATCAATTTCTGAAATAACCGCCGAAATTCTTTACAAATGCTATTACACTTTCTATAATTTGCATAATATGGCACTTGCTGTGTGTGGAGATGTAGAACTTGATAAAGTGGTGGAAATTTGCGACAAGGTTTTAAAAGACGCACCAAAACAAACAATTATAAGAGATTATGAACTTGATGAGCCAAAAGAGGTTTATAAAAAACGTAGTGTGTGCAATCTTGCGGTAGCAAAGCCTATTTTGTCAATAGGAATTAAAGATAGTAACATTTCAAAAAATCCAAATGAAAGAGCGAAAAAGTTTTACGCTGTTCAAATTTTAAATGAAATGCTATTTTCGCGTACAGGAGACCTTTATAACACACTTTATGACAAAAAGTTAATATCTCACTATATTGATGCATCTTTCGAACACAGCGAGTTTTACTCATTTAATGTTATTGCAACTGAATCGCAAGACCCAGAGTCTGTTTATAGCCATTTTGTCGAATTTATCGAAAATACTAAAAAGCAGGGACTTGATAAAGAAGCGTTTGAACTTGCAAAAAGAACAATATATTCTGCATATATTAAGAGTTTTGATTCAACAGATGATATTGCAGAAAATATAATTACAAATCATTTAGAAGGCACAGATATGTTTGATATGCCTGATATAATAAAATCTATAAATTACGAATATGCAAGCGAACTTTTCAATGATTTTTACAAAGAAGAATATTACGCTATGTCAGTCGTAAATCCAATTACAGGAGAAAATTAATATGCCACTTAAAACGTTTTATGTCTCTTTTCCTAATATTGGAATTGATTGGTTTAAAATCAATTCCAATGCAGTAGAGATAGGTAACTTTAAAATTGCTTGGTATGGACTTATAATCACTCTCGGAATTGTGTGTGCAGTTTTGTATGTATGGTTCAGATTTAAAGAACACAATATGTCAAGTGATGACCTTATAGACCTTGCGCTTTTCACCGTTGTATCTGGTATCGTAGGTGCAAGACTTTATTATATAATTTTCAGTCTTGATAGTTATATTGTAAAAGACGCAGGTGGATTTTTTGCAAACTTTGGTGCATCACTTGGAAAAATGGTCGCTGTTTGGAATGGTGGACTTGCTATATATGGTGGAATTATAGCAGGAGGAACGGCCGCCGTTCTTGTCGCGAAACATAAAAAGATTAATATGCTCAAAATTCTTGACTTCTTAGCACCTGGTGTTATGCTTGCACAAGCAATGGGCAGATGGGGAAATTTCTTTAATGCAGAGGCACATGGTGGAGAAACCGATAGCCTTTTTGCAATGGGAATATTAGGAACGGCAGAAAATGGTTATTTCCATCCAACATTCCTTTACGAATCTCTTTGGAATATCGTAGGATTTTTGGCAATTTGGCTTATTTTTGTTAAACTTACTAAGACAAAACACCTTTATAAATTTAACGGACAAATCTTTTATACCTACCTCATTTGGTATGGCCTTGGAAGGGCGTGGATTGAAGGTTTGAGAACTGATAGTTTGTATTTGATTCCTAATGTGATAAGAGTGTCTCAACTTGTTGCTGTGTTGTCAGTTATGGTTGGCACAACGCTTATGGTGTATAGTTTCATAATGCTTAAAAAAGGAAAAGAAAATGTTCTTGTGAAACGAGTAACAGTTCCACAAAAAGAAGAAAAGACAGACGAAGCAAAACAAGAGGTAAATGAAAATGGCGAAAATAATTAACGGAAAAGAAGTTTCGGCAAGTGTTAGAGAAGAACTCAAAAAAGAAACACAAGAACTTGTTGAAAAATATGGTGTAAGACCAGGACTTGCTGTAATAATCGTGGGCGATGACCCTGCATCAAAAGTTTATGTAAACAATAAAGAAAAGGGCTGTGCAGAAGTAGGCTATTATTCAGAAGTTTATAGATTGCCTGCTGAAACTACACAAAAAGAACTCATCGCACTTGTTGAAAGACTTAATAATGACGAAAAAATTCACGGAATTTTGTGCCAACTTCCTTTGCCAAAGCACCTTGATGAAAATGCAGTAATCCTTGCTATAAATCCCGAAAAAGATGTTGATGCTTTCCACCCTGTTAATGTAGGAAGAATTATGATAGGTGATTATAGTTTTTTACCTTGCACACCTGCCGGAGTTATGAAACTTATCGAAAGCACAGGTGTTGAAATTTCAGGAAAAGAGTGCGTTGTAATAGGTAGAAGCAATATAGTAGGAAAGCCACAAGCAATGCTTCTTTTACATAAAAATGGAACAGTTACAATTTGCCATTCAAGAACAAAAGATTTAAAAGAGGTTACAAGACGCGCTGATATTTTGGTGGTAGCGATAGGTAAGGCTGATTTTATAACTGGTGATATGGTTAAGGAGGGTGCTGTCGTTATTGATGTCGGTATGAACAGAAAAGCCGATGGTAAACTTACAGGTGATGTTGACTTTGCATCTGTCGAGCCAAAGGCATCTTATATAACACCAGTCCCGGGTGGCGTTGGACCTATGACAATTTCAATGCTTTTGAGAAACACAATGACCGCTGCAAAAAATTCTATAAAATAAACACAAAAGGCAAGATTTTCTTGCCTTTTTGTATTGCGTAAAAAAGAAATATATGCTAAAATTAAAAAAGGTGGTGATAAAATGGAACTTGCAAAAATCAAAGAAACAATGGACAAAAATGATTTGTTCGTAAGAATGTGCGCAGAGTCTTTGAATAAGTATGAAAGAGTTATAACAAAGG
>JAZSDJ010000085.1:0-5102 GCA_045531105.1 Eubacteriales bacterium
ATGGAGAAGTTATTTCTACAAGAGTTGATAAAGAAGCAAGATTGATAGAGGTAGATGTTAAATTTACTGATATTGTAAGAAAAGACAAACTTTATAATCTTGAAGAAGAAATTCGCCAAGCCTATAATTTGAACAAATTAAGAATATGTCCAAAATATTCATCAACCCTTTTTACTATTGATTGTTTAGATGACATAATTTTGGAAAGTTATAAAAGAGGCTATGTCGCACAAGGATTTTTTTCTGATTATTCAGTAAAATATGTTGGTGAAAAAATAGAAATTAAAGTTCCATTTGTTCAAGGTGGAATAGATCTACTTGATAGTGGATATACCGATAAAGTAATTTCAGATATCATTTTTGATGAATTTGGGTTGAAAATCGGAGTTATAATTTCCCAACGAGAAGATTACGAAAAAACCACAATGTCATTTGAAAATGATATGATGGCACAATTAAAACAGGCACTTAAAAAAGGAAATGGTGATAAAAAAGTCGATAAGAAGGCTGAAAATGCAAAAAAAGAGGCAGAAACCAAGGAAATGAGGAATTCATTTAAACATTCAACCTCGTTTTCGGGAGAAGGTTCAAAACTCGAAATTAATGGAAGTATAGTTAAAAGTGGCGCTTTAAAATTTGATGTCTCCGAGCCAGTATATGTAACGGGTGGCCTTATAACACCTGAAAATATAGTTCCCATTTCAAATTTGCAAGAAGGAATGCATGGCGTTTTAACCATTGGACAGATTTTTGAAATTTCAGAAGTTCCAATGCGTAAGGAGAAAAATCACACACTTGTTAGTTTTGGATTGACTGATAAATTGTCTTCTATATATGTAAAATGCAAAATCCACAATGACAACAAAAAAGAAATAATGGATCTTTTTGAAGTTGATGGTGCTTATTTAATAAGAGGTAATGTTAAATCTTTTGATGGCGATTTGAACATTGAATACATAGATATAAGCAAAATAAAACTTCTTCCAAGAATGGATGAAGCGGAAGAAAAAAGGGTAGAATTGCATTTGCACACTGCAATGTCCACTATGGATGCCACTATTGACCCCGCAGAAATCGTAAAACTTGCGAAATCATGGGGTCACAAAGCAGTTGCTATTACTGACCACGGAAATGTTCAAGGATTTCCTCCTGCAATGCTTGCTTCTGAAAAAATCGGAATGAATGTTATTTACGGAATGGAAGCATATTTTGTCAACGATACAAATCTTCCGATTTATGGAGACAAAACTCAAAGTTTTGACGATGAATTTTGCGTTTTTGACCTTGAAACAACAGGCTTGTCAAGAGTAAATGACAAAATCACTGAAATTGGCGCTGTTATTGTGAAAAATGGAGAAATTGTAGATACATATTCATCGCTCGTAAATCCTCAAATGAAACTTACTGAGGAGAATATCGCTATTACTGGAATAACAGAAGATATGCTTGTAAATGAGCGTACTATTGATGAAGTTTTACCTGAATTTATGAAATTTGTAGGCAATAGAATTCTTGTTGCTCATAATGCAAGTTTCGATACAGGTTTTATTCGTCGTGAATGTCGTAATTTGGGCATAGAATTCAGCAATACTTACCTTGACACTCTTGGACTTTCAAGATTTGTAAACTCTGAACTAAAAAAACATAAACTTGATATCGTAGCGAAACACTTAAATGTTGGTGATTTTGAACACCATAGAGCCCTCGCTGATGCAGAAACAACTGGGAAAATCCTTATTGTTATGTTTGAAAAGCTCAAAAATGACGGAGTTGACGATATTGAAAAACTTATAAATGCAATTAAAGCGAATACCGACCCACTTTCTCTTGACGTGTATCACCAAATCATTCTTGTTAAAAACAAGGTTGGATTAAAAAATCTTTATAAAATGATTTCTAAGAGTTATCTTGAACATTTTAAAGGAAGGCCAAGAATTCCAAAAACAGAGCTTTTAGAGCATAGAGAAGGTCTTATAATCGGTTCTGCTTGTGAAGCGGGAGAACTTTTTACTGCCATTAAAGATAACCGTAGCGAAGAAGATATTGAAGAAATAGCAAGTTTTTACGACTATTTAGAAATTCAACCACTTTGCAATAATATGTTTATGGTTGCAAAAGGTGAAGCGACAGTTGAAGATTTAAAAAATTTCAACAAAAAAATTATAGAATTAGGCGAAAAACTTGAAAAACCAGTTGTTGCAACTTGCGATGCCCATTTTATTAATAAAGAAGATGAAATTGCTCGAAAAATCATTCAAACTGGTCAAAAATATTCTGATGCTGATAGAGATACGGGAATTTATTTCCGTACAACCGAGGAAATGCTTGAAGAATTTTCATATTTAGGCAAAGAAAAAGCATATGAAGTGGTAGTTACTAATACAAACAAAATTGCCGATATGATAAATTATGACGAAATACGTCCTTTTCCAAAAGGAACTTTTACACCAAAAATGGAAAATGCCGAAGAAAACCTTGAAAAAATGTGTTGGGACAGGGCAAAGAGCATGTATGAATTTGAAGGCAAAATCCCAGATGTTGTTTCTTCGCGCCTTGAAAAAGAACTATCATCTATTATAAAAAATGGATTTGCAGTGCTTTATGTAATTGCTCAAAAACTTGTATCAAAGAGCGAAAGCCTTGGCTATTTGGTAGGTTCTCGTGGCTCTGTTGGTTCTTCTTTCGTTGCTACTATGGGTGGAATTTCAGAGGTAAATCCACTTCAACCACATTATAGATGCCCTATGTGTCGTTATAGTGAATTTATCACTGATGGTAGTGTTGGTTCTGGATTTGACCTTCCAAATAAAAATTGTCCACATTGTAATACAAAAATGGATCAAGATGGCCATGATATTCCTTTTGAAACATTTCTTGGATTCAATGGTGACAAATCTCCTGATATTGACCTTAACTTTTCAGGAGATGTACAAGGTAAAATACACGAGTACACAGGAAAAGAATTTGGTGAAGAAAACGTATTTAGAGCAGGAACTATTGGTGGTATTGCGGACAAAACCGCCTATGGTTATGTTATGAAGTATATGGACGAGCATCAAATTAGCGCTAATTCAGCAGAAGTTCAAAGACTTGTTAAAATGTGTACGGGAATTAAAAGAACAACAGGTCAACATCCTGGTGGAATTGTTGTAGTGCCGAAAGAATATGAAATTTATGACTTTTGTCCTGTGCAACATCCGGCGGACGATGCTAAATCTGGAATTATAACAACTCATTTTACTTTTGAGTATTTACATGACACTCTTCTTAAACTTGATGAACTTGGTCATGATATGCCAACTAAATACAAGGCTATTGAGAATTATACAGGAACTTCCGTTTTGGATGTGCCAATGAACGATCCAAAGGTATATGAATTGTTTTTATCTACCGAACCTCTTGGTGGAAAGGATATTTTAAAAGATTTAAAGTGTACGGTCGGAACTTACGGATTGCCTGAATTTGGTACAAAGTTTGTACAACAAATGCTTGTTGATGCAAAACCAAAGAATTTTTCTGATTTACTTCAAATTTCAGGGCTTTCTCATGGAACCGATGTATGGTTAGGAAATGCACAAGACCTAATCAAAGACGGAATTTGTACGATTTCTGAGGTTGTTGGAACTCGTGACAGTATAATGCTTTATCTTATTTATAATGGCCTTGAAAAAGGAATGGCATTTAAGATAATGGAAGATGTTCGAAAAGGTAAAGGCTTAAAACCACAATATGAAGAGGAAATGAGAAAAAATAACATTCCCGACTGGTATATTTCATCATGTAAAAAGATAAAATATATGTTCCCAAAAGCGCATGCCGCTGCATACGTAATTTCCGCAATTCGTCTTGGTTGGTATAAGGTTTATAGACCATTAGAGTTCTATGCTGCTTATTTAACCGTTGCTCCTGGTGGATTTGAATCCTCAATGGTCAATGGTGGAAAGCAAGGAGTTTTGAAACGTCTCGCTGAACTTGAAGAAAAAGGAAATGAGGCAACACAAAAAGAAAAAGATCAAATTGTTGCCCTTCAACTTGTTTATGAATGTCTTGCCAGGGGAATAGAATTTTTACCAGTCGATCTTATGAAATCATCTGCATTTGCTTTCTTACCAGAAGATGGTAAAATAAGACTTCCGTTTTCCTCAATAGCAGGAATTGGAGATAACGCTGCTGAAACCATAGCGAACATAAGAGACGAGGGAGGAATATATTCTGTTGAAGATTTCCATCAAAGATCGCGCTTGTCTAACTCTGTTATAAATATTCTTCAAGAAAACGGAGTTTTTTCAAACCTTGCTATGACTAATCAAATCTCCATGTTTTAAAAATAACAAAAACCACGGGTTTTTCCGTGGTTTTTATATTAGGTTTTTCATTTCATTAAATACAAATTGAGAAGCTGAATAGAATATTTCATCATAAAAAGGCTTTTTAAATGTATAAATATTATCAAAATCAAAAACTTTTATTAATTCTTTTTTTGAAGAGTTCGAAATGGTAATATTACCAAATAAATTTAAAATACATTTTTTATCAAAAACAAATAGAGAAGTTTCATTTGCGTTTTTCATTGAGTTTGCGATAAATTCATTTCGTTTTATTCTTGTGAAATCTTTTGTTAATAATAAAGAGGTTTTTTCGGTGCAGTCAATAAGTATTCCTCTGCATAGATTTTTAGAATTGTCAAACAAATTAATATCTCTTAAAAATCTTTTTAGAATTAATTCCTTTTCTACTAATGGATTTTTTAATTTGTCAATTCTTTCAATCGCAACTCCGTTAGCATTAATCAATATACAGGAAAAATTTTGTCTGTGTTCTTCAATATATGCACAAAAATGAGAGGTGTTAAGAGAATATTTTACAATAGGTCTACCACGATGGGTTTTTATATTTTCAGAAATTATCAAGTTTTGTTTTATCAATGAGTTGCACATTGATTGAATAGTTGTTGTACTTAGACTTAATTTTTCACTTAATATTGATAATGTGTTAAATCCATGGTAAATATAATCGAAAATTATAGATTTATTGATTTTTTGTAGTTCAATGTGTTTCATAATATCACCCAATAAAATTATATAAAATTGTATTAATAAAGT
>JAZSDJ010000110.1:0-2793 GCA_045531105.1 Eubacteriales bacterium
AAGTTGTTAGATGTATTTTTGAAAGTCTCGTGCTTTGTTATAGACAAACTATTGAAGCGATTGAATCTATGACTGGTAAACATTACAATTCCATTAATATTGTTGGTGGTGGTACAAAAGAGGCTATTCTTTGTCAATATGCCGCTGATGCATCAAACAGAGTAGTTTATGCAGGCCCTGTTGAGGCAACTGCTATCGGTAATATAGCAATGCAAACTATCGCTTCTGGCGAACTCAAAGATATTGCAGAAGCAAGAGAAGTGATAAGAGATTCTTTTGATGTCAAAGTCTATGAACCACATCATACAAGCGAGTGGGATGAGGCATATGCTAAATTCTTGAAAATTTGCGGAAAGGATTACGAATAATGAACGAATTTAAAAATAAAATGTATGAAATTGCAAAATCTGAATATGCGAAAATAGGGATTGATACTGATGCTGTCATTGAAAAAATGAAAAAAGTTCCAATTTCTATTCAATGTTGGCAAGGCGATGATGTAAAAGGCTTTGAAAGCAAAGGACCTTTGACTGGTGGCATTCAAACGACTGGTAATTATCCAGGAGCGGCTCGAAACATCGAAGAACTTCAAGCCGATTTTGATAAAGCGGCATCTATGATTCCTGGTAAAAAGAAACTTAGTCTTCATGCTATATATCTTGATAATAAAGGCGAAAATATTCCAAGAGATCAAATAAAACCAGAGCATTATGATGTTTGGATTAAATGGGCAAAGAAAAATGGTTATGGTCTTAATCTTGACCCAACATGTTTTTCGCATCCTCTTTCAGAAGATGGATTTACTCTTAGCCATCACGACGAAAAAATTCGTAAATTTTGGATTGACCATGTAATAGCGACAAGAAAAGTTGCCGAGTACATCGGTAAAGCAATGGGCGAAGTTTGCGCAAGTAACTATTGGATTCCTGATGGATTTAAAGATATTCCTGTTGATAGAAAAGGTTACAGAGAGCGTCTCGAAGACTCACTTAATCAAATTTTCGCTGTTGAAGTTGATCCTAAGTACAATATTGCCGCTTTGGAAGGAAAAGTTTTTGGTATCGGTGCTGAAAGTTGTACAATAGGCTCTAATGATTTCTATCTTGGGTATTGTGCAAAGAACCAACAATTTTTGACTCTTGACGCAGGACACTTCCATCCAACAGAATTTATTTCTGATAAAATTAGCACAGCACTTCAATTCACACCAGGACTTTTGCTCCATGTTTCTCGTCCTGTAAGATGGGACAGTGACCATGTTGTTATATTTGACGATGAATTAAAAGCAATCGCACAAGAAATCGTAAGAAGTGGAGAAATGAACAGAATCCACATAGGTCTTGACTTCTTTGATGCAAGTATTAACAGAATTGCTGCGTGGGTAATCGGTGCAAGAAACATTCAAAAAGCGCTTCTTTTTGCTATGCTTGAACCTACTGATGACCTTATCAAATACGAACTTGATATGGATTATACCTCGCGCCTTGCAATTTTAGAAGAACTTAAAACAATGCCATTTGAGGCTGTTTGGGATAAATATTGTGAAGAATGTGGTGTTCCATGTGGTATGGAATGGATTTCGCAAGTTAAGGACTACGAAAAAGAAGTTCTTTCAAAAAGATAAATGTGTCTTTTGACAATTAGAAACATATTTTACTTTGGGGGTTTTTATGAACGAGAATTGTTACGGAGAATTGAAAGTTATTGGTATGAGGGGGTGCGAGCAATTCGCAGATCAAGTTGATTACTATCTTAAAAAGTGGAGAAATAGCGATACTACTTTTATTGCGGACGCACATTGTCCAAGATTTGGCTCTGGTGAAGCGAAAGCACTTATTAATGAGTCAATGAGAGGACTTGACCTTTACATTATCTCTGACTGTTTCAACTATGGTGTAACTTATAAAATGTATGGTATGCAGGTTCCTATGAGTCCTGATGACCATTTCCAAGACTTAAAAAGAATTATTGCTGCAACAGGTGGTAAAACAAGAAGAATTTCCGTTATTATGCCGATGCTATATGAAGGCAGACAACACAAGCGTTCCGCAAGGGAATCTCTTGACTGCGCGCTTGCTCTTCAAGAACTTACAAGAATGGGCGTAACAAACATTATAACATTTGATGCCCACGATGCTCGTGTACAAAATGCGATTCCACTTAATGGCTTTGATAGTGTAAGACCTACATATCAAATGCTTAAAGCACTTGTGAAGAATGTACCAGAAATTAAACTTGATAAAGATAACATAATGGTTGTTTCGCCTGATGAAGGTGCTATTGGAAGATCTATGTATATTGCTTCCGTTCTTGGAATCGAACTTGGTATGTTCTATAAAAGAAGAAACTATTCTGTAATCATAGATGGAAAAAATCCAATCGAAGCACACGAATATCTTGGAAAAGATCTTCATGGGAAGGATGTTATCGTTGTTGATGATATGATTTCTTCTGGTGAGTCTATGATTGATGTTGCAGAGCAACTTAAAAGCAGAGGGGCAAAGAGAGTATTTGTGTTCGCAACATTCTCACTTTTCTGTAATGGTCTTGAAAAATTTGATAAGGCTTATGAAGATGGTATATTTGATAAAATTTTCTCTACCAATTTGACATATCATACACCAGAAATTCTTTCAAGAGAATGGTACTGTGATGTTAATATGAGTAAATACGTTTCGTATATAATTGATACTATTAACAAGGACGCATCTATAAGCGACCTTCTCAATCCGGTACAGAAGATTCATGCTTTACACGATAAGCATACAGAAAATCAAACAAACAATTAAAGGA
>JAZSDJ010000197.1:0-2736 GCA_045531105.1 Eubacteriales bacterium
AGGTGATGTTATCGGTGCAAACCTTGACCCATCACACCTTATTTGGCAAGGCATCAATCCAGTAATCGCCGCTCGCAACCTTGCTGGCGCAATCTATCACGTACACGCAAAAGATACAAAGATAGACGACTTTAATACACAAGCAAATGGTGTTCTTGATACAAAACACTATGGCGACGAAATCAATAGGTCTTGGATTTTCCGTACAGTAGGCTATGGCCACGGAGAAGACTATTGGAGAGATTTCGTATCAGCGCTTCGTCTTGTAGGCTATGATAAAGTTCTTTCAATCGAACATGAGGACAGCCTTATGACAATCGACGAAGGACTTGCAAAGGCAGTAGAAGTGCTTAATGGGGTTATGATTAAAGACTCCAAGCCTTGCGGAATGCGTTGGGCGTAAGTAACTATTTGCGCGAATAAGCCTTGTTCAATTTGCTACCGTACGCCTAAGTACGCTAACGCAAAGTTGAACGAAACTTCTTCATTACAAATCAACTTTTAAAAGAAAAACGGACACATCTGTGTCCGTTTTTTTGCTATTTATTGCTTATTTTCTGTGTTTTGCTCTAAATTATTTTCACCACTTTGTTCGTCCTCTGGCGCGTCCTCTTGAATGTCCTTAGTTGGGAATTTGATGTGGTCTTTTGGGTCAACGATTTTTCCGTCAACACTGAGTTCATAGTGGAGATGAGGCTCTTGTGCAATTTCATTCATTGCAGTTTCACCAACACAACCGATAACATCTCCCGCTTTTACTGCACAACCAATTACAATTCCGTCGGCAACCTCTTTCGCAAGGTTTTTATACACACTTACTGCATTTCCCGAGTGCTCAATAGAAATACAAGTACCCATAAATGGGTCTTCCCATACATTGCTTACAGTTCCGTCAGCAACTGCGAACACTTCTGCGCCGAGTTCCCCTAAAATATCAACGCCCACGTGTGTACGCCAATCTTCCATAGTAGGGGAGAATACAGGCACACTGTCGCTGAAATCGAAACTGATTTCGCCATTTATAGGTAGAGAAAATTCTGGTAAAACATCGGTTTCTGAGGTTGGTGGTGTGTCTTGTGAGTTGTCGCTTGATGGCTCTTGCGTAGAAGGATTGTCAACAGAATTGCGTCTTGCAACAGAAGTTGCGATAATAAGAATTGCAATCACTGCTAAAACAACAGCCATTGTCACATAAAATAGTTTGTTATTTTTCTTGTTTTCGTTTTCGTTTTCTTGCATGATAGATTTTCCTTTCAAAAATTTTACAATCATATTATTGAACGCAAAAATCCTGTTTATGCAAAAATCCTCAAAAAATAAAAAATCTACCGACACAAAGCAAAACATTGACATTAATTTCAAAGTATGATATTATATATAATAGGAAAGTATAGCAACTAAAAGTTGCTAATAAAAAAAGGAGAAAAAATATGATCTCAATCGAACGCGTATCAGTAATGAATTTTGAAAATGCTATAAGAGGAGCGAGGAATCCTCTTAATTCTTGGGCGAAAAGCGACAGTTATTACGACGAAAATGGAAATTATGTTCTTGGTGAAAACGACCTTGGCCTTGCTAAAAAACTTGCAAAAGCGGGAAGTGACCACAGAAAATATTTAAGACAAATTTTCGTATCTGTTGACATTACAGCCCCACTTTATTGGTGGAAGGAATACGACACATACAAGGTAGCGACAGTTGCTAATTCTACATCTACAATGCATAAAATCCACTCTAAGCCATTCGAAAGAGCCGATTTTAGCCACGATAGAATGACAGAAGACGCACTCAAAATACTTGATATAACTATTGATTATCTTGAACAAGCGCGCCTTAAATATGTAGAAACAAAAGATAAAGCATATTGGCACGACCTTATTCAACTTCTTCCATCAAGTTATAATCAGATGAGAACTTGTACACTTAACTATGAAACATTAATTAATATTTACTATGCAAGACGTTCTCATAAACTTGCAGAATGGCACACAATGTGTGATTGGATTATGTCCTTGCCATACGCAAAAGAACTAATTGCTATAAAAGACGAAAATGATTGAAAAAATTATAAAAGACTATAACCATCCAGAAAAGCCCGAAGTTCGCGTAAGGGTAGGCAGATTTGCAGGATTTGTTGGGATTTTCCTCAATGTACTTTTATTTGTTGTAAAATTTGCAATAGGCATTATGTTTGCCAGCGCGTCAATAGTTGCTGACTCATTAAATAACCTTTCTGATGCAGGCTCTAATGTCCTCACAGTTGCTGGCTATACAATGACGGGCAAACCTGCTGATAAAGACCATCCTTACGGACACGCAAGAATGGAATACCTCGCGTCTCTTTTTGTGTCAATTATAGTAATGCTCTTGGGCATTGAAATGCTTAAAACTTCAATAGAAAAAATTGTTAATCCAACTTCTGCTGATGAATATAGCATACCATCTATAATAATTATATCATCTACAATTTTAGTGAAACTTGTAATGTCATTGTTTTTCAGAAAACTTGGAAAACACATTGATTCAAGCACTCTTAAAGCGTCTTGTATTGATAGCATAAGTGATGTTATAGCAACACTTGCCGTAGTTGTGGGAATGCTTCTTACTCCAATTACAGGACCGCTCACCGATGGAATAATAGGATGCATAATTTCCTTATATATAATAATTTTGGGAATTAAACTTGTTATAGAATCTTCCAATATGCTACTTGGAAAAGCCCCTGATGCAGAATTT
>JAZSDJ010000001.1:0-5897 GCA_045531105.1 Eubacteriales bacterium
TACTTTGACTGCTCAATAAGAGAGGTCGAGCAGGAATCGGGAGAAAAACGAGAAGTCTTCAATCCACATCTGTGCATAAAATTCATCGCAGTACGCAACATAATAATCATCGCTTCGTCATCGCTTATTTGAGGGGCTGTTTTCAAACATTCTATAACTCCACAATCATTCTCGAAGTGGAATTGACAAATGCCCAAAAAAACGCCGTCATCAGCCCTATAAGCGAACGATGGGTTGCTGAAATCAGCACCGCAAATTTCGCAAAGTTCTTTTTGAGTGTTTTTGTCTTGTATAGGTAATACAGTAAGCATAATATCTCCTTAAATGTTGTCTTTTTTACCAGAAAGGTAGTCAACTTCTGCTTGCGTAAGTTCTCGCCATTTTCCTCGTTCAAGTTCGCCAAGTTTTAATTTTCCCACAGAAATTCGAGTTAAGCGCATAATCGTAAGAGAGCAGGCTTCACACATTTTTCTGATTTGTCTATTTCTGCCCTCATTCAAGGTGAAAAGTGTATTAGTAGCACCATTTTTAACGGAAATAACTCTAACCTTAACGGGTTTTAATTTGTAGCCGTCAATTTCCATAGGAGAAGTCAATTTTTCAAGTGCTTCGGGAGAAACAGTGCCCTTTATAACAACGCTGTATGTTTTGGGCATATTTCCTTTGGGATGAGTAAGACGATTAGTTAATTCGCCATCATTCGTTAAAATCAGCAACCCTTCCGAATACATATCAAGACGGCCAACAGGGTATACTCGTTCGCCTACATCAGAAACGAGGGAAAGTACAGTATCACGCCCCTTTTCATCACTTGCAGTACAAACATACCCCAAGGGCTTATTTAGCATTATGTAGCGCTTTTTAGCGCTTGTATGGTTTTTTATTATTTTACCATTATAAACGACAGTGTCATTTTCAGGGTCAACTTTGTCACCAACTTTGGCAATAATTCCATTTATTTTAACATTTCCTGCCTCTATAACTTTTTCGGCATTTCTACGAGACATAATGTTATTGTCGGTGAAAAATTTTTGAAGTCTTATTTTTTCCATTTTAGCCAAAAATTCTTTCAAAAAATGATTTTTTGTATTTTATAGTTTTTACAGTTTCGAGCGCATAAATATCGAGGCTCGCAATTTCTTTGTCATCAAGAAAAAATACGATTTTTCCAACTCGTTCACCTTGCTTAACAGGGGCAAATAAAAATCGTTCAGCCTCTAAGACAGCACGAATGTTCTCACTTTCTCCTTTTTTTAGAGTTATAAAAAGGGGAGAGAAGTTAGTGCATAGAACGCTGTTTTTTCGACCATTAATACAATCAAGAGAAATAGCATAATCTCCTGCTTCCGCTAAGGAAATGCTTTCATATTTAGAAAATCCATAATCAAGCATTTTTTTATGGTCTTGCCAATCGTTTGGCGCATTTAGAGTAACCGCGATTAATTCGACCCCTTCGCGCTCAGCACACGAAACAAGGCATCTTCCGCTTTTTTTAGTAAATCCCGTTTTTATTCCGATTGCACCCTCATAACTTTTTAAAAGTTTGTTGTGATTTACTAAAACGCGCACCCCACTATCATGAGAGGGAATCGTTTGCTTCACACTTGATACAATGTCACGAAAAACAGGTAGTTTCATAGCGTATCGCGCTATTTTCGCAAGGTCATAAGCAGTAGTATAATGTTCTTCATCATCAAGTCCGTGAGGATTTGTAAAATGTGAATTTATAGCACCAATTTGGCGTGCTTTTTCATTCATTAAAATGGCAAAATTTTCAACACTGTCAGAAATATGAATTGCCAAAGCCGTCGCTGCATCGTTTGCACTTTCCAAAAGCACAGCGGAAAGTAACTCTTTTATAGATAATTTTTCGCCCTCTTTTAGATATATAGACGAGCCTTCAATTCCCACAGAACGAGAAGTTATTTCAACAACCTCATCAAGATTAGAGTTTTCTATAACTACAATGGCAGTCATAATTTTAGTGGTGCTTGCCATAGGGAGAGGTAAGTCATCATTTTTAGAATAAACAACCTCACCGCTTTGCGATTCTATAACAATTCCACTTTTAGCAGAAATATCAAGCGCTGATACATAAATACTAAAAAGCAGAATAGTTGCAAAAATTGCACAATAAAATATTAATTTTTTTAACATAATAAAACCTCTTAAAAGACATTTTCAAGTTTATTATGCATCAAAAATTAAAAACTATTAATCGGAAGTCTTTTCGTCTTTTTTTGGAAAGATTTTTTTGAATTTTTCGATTAATTCTGGTGTGTTTTCAACAAAATCAACGATTTTTGTAACAGGGTCCGTTACAGGAGCGTCAATATTAAGAAGTTCAACTTTTCCTTTTGGACTTATAACCAAAAATCCGATAGGAGAAACGGTGACACCAGTTCCGCCGCCACCACCAAAATTCTTTTCGGAAACGCTTTTTTTACCGAAATAATCAATTCCACCAGATGCAATTCCTACAAAAACTTTTGAAACTGGAATAATTATAGTTCCACCTTCTGTTGTAATAGGAGTACCGGTAACAGTATTAGCGTCAACCATACTTTTAACATTTTCAAGAGCGGTTCTGATAAGTTCACTTTGTTTCGATTGTTCCATTATTTTCAACCTCCAATAGCTTTTCTTGTATATATTTGTACTTGAAGAATGTCTTCAAACCTTTGATTCCAAGTGGAAAGAGGGAAATAACCCTTAAATAAAGTAAGCAATTCAACTCAACCCACGATTTTTGAGATATAAAATTTGCCCTTATGTCAATGTCCGAAGAGCGAGTTTTGTCAACATTTGATATGTTGTCAAGAAATTCAATGGCGTAAGCAACACTTTGTGTGACAGCACCATATGCAAGTGCCGTTTTACACGCATCTTCACATCCAATATCAGCATGGATTTTCAAAAAATTTATATGAAGTTTGCCAAAGAAACTTGACAAAAAGTCTGCTACAATATCTTTTAATGCTGAAATCAATTTTATTATCTTATTAGGAGAAATTTTTGACTTTTCAGCAGTCTTTTTTTCTTTTTTTACTTTTTTAGCAGTCTTTTTTTTGTCCTTTTTGTGTTCTTTTTCCTCAGAAGGGTATAAAGTAAATTTTAAAAAAAGGAATTTGAGATGTACAGAAAAAGTATTTTCATATACAAGTACAAGTTTAATTTTTGCAAAAAGCAAAAGGATGATGAGCAGAAATATAGCGCTCAAAACCCAACACCAAACAGGCACACTCGCACCCCCTTCAATTCAAAAAATTATTCTTCACTTGAATCGTCCTGTGAGTCAACATCAATAGGAATACTTACTCTGTTTTCTTCGTCAGAGGAAGAGAAGTATTCAATATCAAGAGGAATGATTTCACCTTCATTTTCATTCCTTTGAATTTCAACATATGGAAGTTGTTCCAATGATTCAATACCAAAACACCTCAAAAATGTTGGGGTTGTTCGATAAAGGTTAGGTCTTCCGGGAACATCAAGTCTTCCACAAACCTCTATTAGATTTTTTTCTAAAAGACTTCCTACTATGTAAGCACTATCGACACCTCTTACATCGTCAATAAACGCTCTTGTTGTAGGTTGGTTGTAAGCAACGATTGCCAAAACTTCAAGAGAAGAGTTAGAAAGGTTTCCACCTTTTCTGATTCCAAGCGCCGCTTTTATATAAGGCAAAAATTCTTCTCGTGTACAGAGTTGACAAGAGTTTTCAAACGCAAGAAGCATAATTCCGCGTCGTTCATTATCATTATATTTTTCAGCAAAAGCCAATACTTTTTTCTTTATTTGCGCCTCAAAATAGCCTAAAACCTCACCGAGTTTTGCATAGGTTACAGGATGCCCAGCCGCAAAGAGAATGGCTTCGATTGCTTTTTCAAGGTTTTTATTGTCAATTTGCTTTATTTCTTCATTTTGAATATTATCCATTTTATACCTCTTGTGCGTTTCTTATTCTACCTGGGTACAATTTTATATAAATATTGTTTCCAAGGTCAATAACGCCATTTTTTTGCATTGAATCAACATCTTCAACAATGGAGATTCTTCCTGCCTTTAACATTTCCAAAATTGCCATAAAAGTAGCAACGAGAACATGTTTAGTCATAACATCTTCAAAGCAAGCAAGCGCATTTACACTTCCACCATTATCAAGCAAAAGTCTCAAAATATGAAACACTCTTTCGTTTACCGAAACAGGCTTGTTACTGATAAGGGGCTTGATTTTTTCTATTGACACTTGTTCGTCAGGAACTTTTAAAGAGTTCATAATTTTCATAATTGCAAGGGAGAGAAGGCTAACTTCGTGTTCTGCAACATATGAACGATCAGCGGAGATTTCGTCAGTATCTTTAACGATTCTTCCACTGAAATTGGTAAACATTGCATTAAGTTCTTGTGACGCTTCTTTTGCACGCTCATACTCGGCTTGTAGCATAAGAGCGCGAGCAAGAGCCTCTCTTGGGTCTTCTTCCTCTTCTGGCGCTCTTGGCAAAAGAATTTTACTTTTTATGTGCATAAGGTGAGATGCCATTACAATAAATTCAGCAGCCAACTCAATGTCCATCGCTTCCATTTCCGCAATATAATCCATATATTGGTCGCAAAGAACTGAAATTTGGATATCTTTGATATCCATTTTATTTTTTACAACAAGCGATAAAAGGACCGATAAAGGACCTCTGAATTCGTCTAATGTAAAGATAATCCCATCTTGATTTATATCATCTTCGGGCGTCTGAATTAAAGACACATCAATTTCATTTTGTTCCATTTTTTACCTCAAAAGAAAATTGAAAACATTGATACCATACCATTGAAAATTAAACTTATGAAAGAAGAAAGCCAACTGAAAAGGAAGCCATCAAGGAAACGATTGTCAACAAAAAGAATTATAAAAAATCCAATAGCAATCTCTCTTTCATATTTCATTACTTTGTAATAAGCCTTGTCGGGCAAAAAAGCAAAGAGAATTCTTGAACCATCAAGAGGAGGCAATGGTATTAAGTTAAAAATTGCAAGAGAAATATTGAGCCATGCAAAATTAAAGGTGAAAACTAACCAAGCATAGCAGAGCCAATAAGCGAAGTTTTGAGACTCAAAAACAACATTGCTTAAAATATTAGATGTTAGAACATAAACGAAGCAACCGAAAAATCCCAAAATCATATTTGCAGTAGGGCCTGCAAGAGCGGAAAGAGCGATATCTCTTTTTGGCTTTTTGAAATTTCTTGCATCAATAGGGACAGGCTTTGCCCATCCGAATTTGAAAAATAGCATACAAAGCGCGCCAATAATGTCAATGTGCTTGATAGGATTTAAAGTTAATCTGTCAAGGTCTTTTGCGGTATTATCGCCTAAAAGATGAGCGACAAATCCGTGCGCGCATTCATGAAATGCAAGCGCCAAAAGAACAATCGGCACACTAATTAATAAGTCAATTAAATAATCAATCATTTTTCAGCGTAAGATAAAATTTCTTTCCACAAATCATCTTTTCCTTCTTTGGATTCGGAAGAGAATAAGATTATTGTCGTTCCTTCGCGAAGAGCAGGATTTGTAATAAGTGTTTTAACTGCTTTTTCACGCTCTGTTTTGTTTAACTTGTCAGTTTTGGTAGCGACAATTATATAAGGTAAGTCCATTTCATTCATAAATGAAATCATATCTAAATCGTCTCTTGTGTAACCAATACGAGAATCAACAAGTTGAACAACAAGTTTCAAAAGGTCGATGTTAGGGTTCTTTGTAAAATACCCATCTACAAGATTAGACCAAATAAGTTGCTCTTGTGCGGTGCGTTTAGCATAACCATAGCCTGGTAAATCGACAAGAAACATCTTTGAGTCAATATCATAAAAATTGACAGTGATGGTTTTACCTGGCGCACT
>JAZSDJ010000243.1:0-2671 GCA_045531105.1 Eubacteriales bacterium
ATCGTTCCAAATGACCTTCACAATGCTTTTTGGTGGTAACGCAAATGTCGGAAATGCAGTAGGCTCAATCTTTGTTGCAATATGCTTGTTCTTTTTCGCATTTTCAACCATCATCAGTTGGAACTTCTTTGGAAAAATTAACTTCAACTATCTTTTTGGAAAAAAAGCGACCATTGCATATTCAGTTATAGCAATCGTCTGCGTTTTCCTTGGCTCAATCGGTTCAAACGGACTTGTTTGGGGACTTTCCGATATGTTCAATAACCTTATGGTAATTCCTAACGCAATAGCGCTCTTTGTTCTTGGCTCAATGGTTGTTTCTAAAATTCAAAAAAACGATAACGAATTAAAATTAGAAGAACCAAAGAAAACTAAAAAATAAAAAACAAATCCACTCTTGAAAAAGGGTGGATTTTTTCATTAATATGTGTTAGAATATATAAAAATGTTGAAGGAGAAAGAAAATGAAAAAATATTCAACAATTTTATTTGACCTTGATGGAACTGTTGTCGATTCTGGCGAGGGCGTTACAAACTCTGTAATTTATGCACTTGATAAATTCGGAATAAAAGTAGAGGACAAAACAACCCTAAAACGATTTATCGGCCCACCCCTTGTCTATTCTTTCAAAACTTTTTATGGTTTTGATGACGAAAAAGCAATCAAAGCAATAGAGTATTACAGAGAATATTATACCTCAAAAGGCATATTTGAAGGTTACATTTACGAAGGGATTGAAAATTTGCTAATAGAACTTAAAAATGCAAAAAAACGATTAATTTTGGCTACATCTAAGCCCGAATTGTTCGCAAAACAAATTTTAGACAGAGCCAACCTTTCAAAATATTTTGATTTTATAGCGGGTGCTACAATGGATGAGAAAACTCGCAATACAAAAGAAGATGTGCTTGAATACGCTATAAAAGAAGCGAATGTCGACACATCATCAAGCATAATGATAGGTGATCGCTTTTATGATATTGAAGGCGCAAAAACCTTTGGAATACCTTGCATCGCGGTGCTTTATGGTTACGGAAACAGACAAGAATTTGAAGAATATGGTGCGAAATATATCGCTGAAACACCAAAAGAAGTGGCTGATTTCTTATTAAAATAAGGCTTAATTTTCTTTATTTGTTGAAAACAAAATAAATTATGAAGCCACTATGCAAAACACATAAAAAACATTCAAAAAATCTTTTTAAAACACTTGACTTGAAAAAATAGTTGTGCTATTATACATAGTATATTAATGAATGAAATCGTGAATAAACATTCACAGGAGATGAATATTATGGATATCAAAATCACAAAAACAACTACTCCAAAAACAATGCCAAAAGAAAGTGAACTTGGCTTTGGACAATATTTTTCTGACCATATGTTTGTAATGGACTATGAGGCTGGAAAGGGCTGGTTCAACGCAAGAATTGTGCCTTTCGGGAATATTTCCTTACACCCTGCTTCAACAGTTCTTCATTATGGTGCGGAAATTTTTGAAGGACTTAAAGCATATCGTACAGAAGATGGAAAAGTTCAACTTTTCAGACCAATGGAAAATATCAAGCGTCTTAACACCTCAGCGGAGCGTATGTGTTTGCCAACAATCGATGAAAACGACGCACTCCAAATCCTTGAAACATTTGTAAGACTTGAAGAAAAATGGGTTCCAAAATCATTCGGAACATCACTTTATCTTCGTCCTTATATGTTCGGTAATGACGAAACTCTCGGAGTTCATACAGTACATAGAGCGACATATATGATTATCGCTTCTCCAAGTGGAAGTTACTATAAAGAAGGCATCAATCCTGTTAAAATTATGATTGAAAACGAAGATGTTCGTACAGTTCGTGGTGGTACGGGTTATGCAAAATGTGGTGGTAACTATGCCGCATCTACAAGAGCGGGCGAAAGAGCGAACAAAAAAGGCTATTCACAAGTTCTTTGGCTTGATGGTGTTGAAAGAAAATATATCGAAGAAGTTGGCGCTATGAATGTAATGTTCAAAATTGATGGTGAAATCGTAACACCTGAACTAACAGGCTCAATTCTTCCTGGAATTACAAGAAAATCTTGTATCGAAGTTCTTAAAAACCTTGGTTATAAAGTTAGCGAAAGACTTCTTAGCGTTGACGAACTTATTGGCGCTTTGAAAAATGGTAAACTTGAAGAAGCATGGGGCTGTGGAACAGCGGCTGTTGTTTCTCCAATCGGCAGACTTATGTACGAAGATGTTGAGTACATAATCAATAATGAACAAATCGGTGAAGTAACTCAAAAACTCTATGATATTCTCACAGGAATTCAATGGGGAAAAGTTGAAGATACTTATAACTGGGTTCACAAACTTTAAAAATTTGGCATATCTGTAAAAACAGGTATGCCTTTTTTTCTTTGAAAAAAGCCCTTAAAAACTTTAACAAATTAAATTATTAAAATATTTTTGAAGAAAATTGCAAAAAGGTATTGACAAAACTAAATAAATAATATAAAATAAGCGTATATTTTTAATATTAATCGCGTTGAGGGGAACAAAAATCATTTTTCTTGTTCAAGAGAGTCGGCATTTGGTGCGAGCCGATACGGAAGGTGAATATATCTCATCCCTGAGCGTCCAACCGAAAGGAAACCAGTAGACTTGGACGGGAACTCCCGTTATAGAGTAAT
>JAZSDJ010000023.1:0-3554 GCA_045531105.1 Eubacteriales bacterium
AAAATAAACACTTGTTCCACGCGACATCGCTTCTTTGTCAAGCAACGAACCCTCGCGTACATAGTGGGAAACATCGGCAATATGCACTCCTAAAATATAGCCATTGTCTGTTGCTTCAAGAGAAATTGCATCATCAAGGTCTTTTGCGCTTTCACTATCTATCGTAAAGATATTTTTGTCGCGCAAATCCACGCGATTATCGACACATATCGGTTCGTTTGCACGAAGTTCTGCCTCTTTTAAAACAATATCGTCAAAATAAGACGGAATTGAATGTTCACGCAAGATAGCGCGATAGTTTGCCTCTCTTGATGTGTGTTTTCCAAGACACTCGGTCACTTTTACGCATATTTTGTCTCCGTCATAAAGAGGGTACTTTGTTATTTTGCAAACCACCTTGTCGCCTGTTTCAGCAGTTACGGAACTTCCCACTATCGTTGCCACAAAATCAAGTTTTTCGTTGTCTGGACGAACAATGCCAAAAAGTTTTCCTTTGCTTGCAAACCCTTCAAATTCTCCTGTGAACTCTACAACTCCACGCTCGCTTACAGCGACAATTTCTGCCTCGTTGCCTCTGCCATAGAATTTTGATTTTGGAGTGATACGCTTTGCCACGACTTTGTCGCCATTGATAACACCGCAAGTCAGGGCAGGGGGTACGAAAAATTCACCCTCATCACTTGATATAAAACCGAATCTTCCGTGAGAAGACGCGCTGTATGTGCCACGCACGAAAAGACCCTTTTCGGGCAAAGTGATTTTGCCTTTTTTGGACACGAAAATTTCAAAATTTTCTTCCATTTCGCAAAGGGTTTTGAAAAACTCTTTAATTTTTGAGTCCTTACCCTCGCAAATCAACTCAAAAAGTTCATTTGGCGTAAGGGGTGTGTACAAGGACGATGAAATGATTTCTAAAATCTGTTCTTTAAATTCTTTGTTCATATACTCCTGCGCGCTTTTAAAAAATGCGCTAAAACTTATTAAAAGTTTGTCTTAAATATAGTTGGATTATGCAATTATTCGTGTTGATTTATGCCAAGGCAATTCATGATTCTGTGCGTGACACTGCATTTTGAATGAAAAAACCGCCGAGGAAAAATCCGAGGCGGTTCTACTTTTAATATTAAGCAATCAAACAAGTCCCCAACGTTCCCATATACTTGCAGGGTCTGGTTGGCTGATATAAACAACTAATACAAGAACAACAAAAACAATGCTAACGATAGTTGTCAAAATCATAAGTTTTTTATCAATGGATTTGCCTTTGTTTTTGCCGAAAAATGTTTCAGCACCGCCGGCAATAGTTCCAGAAATGCCCTTTGATTTGCTACTTTGAAGAAGAACAGCAATAACAAGGAACAATGAAATTGCAATTAAAAGTCCGCCGAAAATATAACTTATAGCGGTTGGTGTCATAGTTCTTTACCTCCTTTGGCATAAAATCCATAAATCTTAGAAAAAATCTAACAAGTGAAAGTTATTCTATCACAAATAGTTTTAAAAATCAATAGGAAAAACAAAATTTTTCAAAAAATATAAATATTAATGCTTGCAATTACGACAACAATGGTGATTTTTGTGTTCGTCAATGTCGATTTCTGCACATTTTGAACATACACCATAAATAACAGTTCTTCCAGAACTCACAGTAAAACCATGTTCTTCAAAGAAGTGACGTTCCATTTCGGCGACAAATCCACAGTCAACGTGAATAAGCGCACCACAATTTACGCATTTAAGGTGAAAATGCTCGTTACACTCCGCCCCTTGTGCATATTGATAACATGCACCACTGCGCTCATCAATTATAAATTTTCTGACAATTCCTTGTTCACAAAGTTTGTCAAGTGTGCGATAAACGGTTGCAGTTCCAACGGAAAGCCCTTGTTCATTTAGGTGAGCGATAATGTCACGCACACTGACATGAGCGCTGTTTTCTTTTAGAAAATCGAGAATAATAGCGCGTTGTTTTGTGTTGTATTCCGCTTTCATTTGAACATGCACCTTTATTAGTCGTAAATTGGGTATTTTTCGCAAATTTTAGTAACTTCTTCGCGAATGTAATCCGCTTTTTCCTCAAATTCGGTAGCGCAAAGTTTAATGAGTTTTCCAAGTTTAACCATATCTTCTTCGACAAGACCTCTTGAAGTAACAGCGGGAGTACCAATTCTTACACCACTTGTAACAAATGGTTTTTCAGGGTCATTAGGAATAGCGTTTTTGTTTACTGTGATATAACATTCGTCAAGGCGTTTTTCGAGTTCCTTGCCTGTAATTCCAAAAGGACGAAGGTCAAGGAGCATAAGATGGTTGTCCGTACCACCAGAAACGAGGTCAAAGCCCTCTGCCAAGAGAGTGTCAGCAAGAACTTTCGCGTTTTTAACGATTTGAGTTTGATAAGCCTTAAATTCAGGGGTGAGCGCCTCACCAAAGCAAACAGCCTTAGATGCGATAATGTGCATAAGAGGGCCACCTTGTGTGCCAGGGAAAATTGCCTTATCGATTGCTTTTGCAAGTTCTTCACGGCAGAGAATAAGACCACCACGAGGGCCTCTTAAAGTTTTGTGAGTTGTGGTAGTAACAACATCAGCATATGGAACAGGGGATGGATGAAGACCCGCTGCAACAAGTCCAGCGATATGAGCCATATCTACCATGAAGTAAGCGCCAACACTTTTTGCGATTTTTGAAATTCTTTCAAAATCAATTACTCTTGGGTATGCAGATGCGCCTGCAACAATGAGTTTTGGTTTGCATTCGTTAGCGATTTTTTCAAATTCGTCGTAGTCGATAAATCCGTCGTCGCCAACACCATAAGGAACAAAGTTGTAGTAAGAACCCGAAAGGTTTACGGGGCTACCATGAGTGAGGTGTCCTCCGTGAGCGAGATTCATACCCATAACAGTGTCGCCAGGTTTAATAAGAGCGAAATATACAGCGGTATTCGCTTGCGCGCCACTGTGAGGTTGAACATTTGCATGTTCAGCACCAAAAAGTTTGCAAGCCCTGTCAATTGCGAGTTTTTCAACTACATCTACACACTCACAACCACCATAATATCTTTTTGCTGGGTAACCTTCGGCATATTTATTTGTAAGAGGAGTTCCCATAGCGAGCATAACTGCTTCTGAAACCATATTTTCAGATGCGATAAGTTCAAGACCTCTTTTTTGTCTTGAAAGTTCGGAAGCGATTGCTTCGCCCACCTCTTTGTCATAACCTGTGATTTTTTCGATTACATTAGAAACCATAATGTTCATCTCCTTGTAAAAACAAAATTTTAACATTTTAATTGTACACTAAAACCCTAAAAAAATCAAGTATTTATGTAAAAAAGGCGACAGAAAAATCCAAAAACCACCTTTTTTTATTTATGGTAGATAATTGAGTGGCAAAAAAGTACAAAAAACCACGAAAAACGGGCTTAAACCCTTGAAAAAAGCGCATTTTTGGAGAAGTAAAAAAATTTAATTGGTCGGGGGGTGTATCAATATTTGCACTAAAAATATTAAAAAATTATTAAAAACTTATTGACAAATGTCTAACGCATGTAG
>JAZSDJ010000019.1:0-4169 GCA_045531105.1 Eubacteriales bacterium
TCACTTTCGGGAAAAACTCTGCGTCCGCGTTCGGTTTTTAACTTTACACCGAGCGATTCGAAAAAAGTGATAGTATCCTCAGGTGTAAGCGCATTTAACGCACTGTATAAAAATCGACCATTTCGCGGAATATTTTGCAAGACTTCCTGCACAGAACAATTATTTGTAACATTGCATCTACCCTTTCCGGTTATTGCAAGTTTTTTACCGACAACTTGATTTTTTTCAAAAATCGTGACTTTCGCACCATTATTTGAGGCATATATTCCTGCCATCATTCCAGCAGGTCCTGCGCCGATTACGGCAACTCTTCTTTGCTCAAAAGTTTCCATTTGCCTCTCCTTTGTCGATTTCGTGCGATATCTATTATATTTTATCATAATAATATTAATATGTCAAGGTTTGAAAGAAAAAACCACTCATTTAGAGTGGTCTATCTGTTGCTTTTAGATTAAGCCCTTTTCTTTTTTGTATTCAATGAATTGCTCATATGTTCCGCTGAAATCAATAATTCCGTCATCTTTGAGTTCAATTATACGATTTGCAACGGTATTTACAGTTTCATAGTCGTGTGAAGCAAAAATTATATTTCCTTTAAAATCTGCAAGTCCGTTGTTTACAGCGGTTATTGATTCAAGGTCAAGGTGATCTGTCGGTTGGTCAAGGAGCAAGAAGTTTGAGCCGAAAAGCATCATTCTTGAAAACATACATCTCGCCTTTTCTCCGCCAGAAAGAACGTTCACCTCTTTGAAAATGCTATCTCCCGAGAAAAGCATTCTGCCAAGGAATCCACGAAGATAGGTTTCTGTTTGGTCCTTTGAATATCTACGCATCCAATCAAGAATGCTATCGTGACAATCATTGAAATATGGTGTATTATCGTGTGGGAAGTATGATTTTGAAATACTAACTCCCCATTTGAATGAACCAGAGGTTGGCTCTTGCTCTTCCATAAGAACTCTTAAAAAGTTTGTGATTGCAAGTTCGTTTCCTACAAGCGCGATTTTATCGCCTTTCAAAACTGTAAATGAAACATTTTTAAAAAGCATTGTTCCGTCAAGTTCTTTTGAAAGTTCTTTCACTGTCAAAATATCTTTGCCCGCTTCTCTGTCCATATCGAAACCGATAAATGGATAGCGTCTGCTTGATGCCGGCAGTTCTTCGATTGTAAGTTTGTCAAGAAGTTTTCTTCTTGATGTCGCTTGTCTTGATTTTGATTTATTTGCGCTAAAACGAGAAATAAAGTTTTGAAGTTCCTTGATTTTTTCCTCGTTTTTCTTATTTTGTTGTTTTATCATTCTTTGAATGAGTTGGCTTGATTCATACCAAAACTCGTAGTTACCAACATACATTTTAATTCCGGTAAAGTCAATATCTACAATGTTTGTACACACATCATTCAAAAAGTGACGGTCGTGCGATACAACCAAAACTGTTCCAAAATAATCACTAAGGAAGTCTTCAAGCCAAGTGATTGCATCAATATCAAGACCATTTGTAGGCTCATCGAGAAGAATGATATCCGGGTTTCCAAAAAGTGCTTGTGCAAGAAGGACTTTTACCTTTTCGCTCTCTTTGAGATTTGCCATTGTGTCATAAAGCATATCTTCGCTAAGTCCAAGGCCCTGTATGAGTTTTGACGCATCACTCTCGGCTTCCCAACCATTCATTTCGGCAAATTCGGCTTCAAGTTCAGATGCCAAAATTCCGTCCTCATCAGTGAAGTCTTCTTTGGCATAGAGCGCTTCTTTTTTCTTCATTACATCGTAAAGTTTTTCGTTACCTTGAATTACGGTGTCAAGAACTGTATATTCGTCATAAGCGAAGTGGTTTTGTTTAAGAACCGACATTCTAACTGTATCAGAGATGATAACTTCTCCCTTACTTGGTTCAAGTTCTCCACAAAGAATACGAAGGAATGTACTTTTTCCTGCTCCGTTTGCTCCTATCACCCCATAACAGTTACCAGGTGTAAATTTAAGATTTACATCTTTAAAAAGCACTTGTCCGCCAAAGTTGAATGTCAAATTATTTACTGTTATCATTTTTTGCTCCTATTTCGAGTAGTTTTTGAACGATGCGCTCACTATTATTTTTGTCACGATATGCAAAAAAGCCATTTATTCTCTCGCGATATAAATCATCAAACGCACAATTATTTTCGATACATTGTATCACAGTTTGTACTGTTTCGTCAAGACTATATGCGACTTTTCCAAAACCATCTTTCTCGTAGTCATAATAACCCCGCTTATAAGTGTGTTCTCCTGAGAAAAATCTTTGTTTATCAAACTGCGCATAAATTACCGTTTTTTCAAGATACGCCATATCGAAAGCAAGTGAGGAATAGTCGGTTAACAAAAGGCTACTCTTTTCATAAATTTCCTCATAATTTGGCTTTGTTTCGATTTTTACACGCTCAGATGTGTCAATAAATTCAGCGATATCTCCAAGATTTGGATGAGGGACAAAAAGGATTTTATAGTCGTATTTTTCAAGGGCTTCAAGAAGTCGTTTATCATTTATAAGCGTATTCCAAAAAGCAAGAAATTCACTATTTTGCGCTGACAAAGATTTTTTCCATTTTCCTGTTGCAATATTTATGTCTGTTACAAGATATCTGCGCCAAGTTGGTGCGATTGTTATGAGTTTTTCGGATTTTGAATGCAACTTATCAAACCTTGCCATTCCAGTTAACCAAAGTTCGTTTTCGCTGTAATGGTAGGGGAATGTGTGCAAAATTGAGTCGTATTCTTTCTTTGACGAGCAGATAAATCCTTTTATATTTTTATTGTATTTATCAAGCCACGATGAAAGGTCGTCTTTTGTGACACCATGTTGCAAAAATACGAACGGAATTTTTGATAGAATATCTTTATATGGCTTGCCATAATAATCGAATGGATTTGTTATAAAATCTTCTGCGTGAGAGGAAATTACAAGGTCTGCGCAAAGGTGCAACACCTTATATTTCATTGATGCGCGATTTACAACTTTTCCATGTTTTTTAAGTCTTGAAAAATCCTCGCCTTTATTGATTGCAAAAACATATTTTGCTCCTTTAAACTTTGTTTTTGAAAGGTGTTCAAAAAGTGCTTGACCATTATCTTTTGCTACACTTAATCTATCGCTTATAATCCAAAGTGGTTTTTTTAAAAAGCGCTTGTAAATTTTTGCAAGTATTCTTGCCATTACCGCTTTTCTCTCTGCAAAAGCATTTGACTTCCAGAGTTCTTTTACAAACACTCTGTCGCACTTTTTAAGAATTTTTTTATTTGATTTTTCAAAGATGAGTGCGTTATCGTCGTGCGTTATAACGAAATTGCCCACTTGCGAATACGAATTTTCATAACTTTTTTCAAGTGGAAAGAATTTGCCAAAATCGAGTGCATTTGTAATTGTTTCTGTATCGCTATTTTGATGAGCGAAGTAAACTGTCGCACCATTTTCAAGGTCGGATTTTGGAATTTGTATCTCTATCAAGGCACGATTTGTGATAGTTTCTCCAAGAAAAGTTGTTTTCGGTTCTATCGAAAGTGTACCTTCTGTTCTTTTTCCATTCACATATGCAAAAGCGCCATTTGGGGTTTTGGCGTTTATTGGGTATTCAATTCGAGCATTTATTTTGATTTTATCGTCACATGTTTCTACAAATTCAAGAATATATGGGTATTCTTCATCATTTATTCGCGAGCCTTTTAGGTTTATAAGATATTGCTTTGTACTTATTGATAAGTTGTGTATTTTCTCAATGATTTCGCTATCTATTTCTCTTAAAATTGACACAAAATGTTCTTTAAAAATTTCAAGTTCTGTTTGGTTTAGGCATTTTGGCGTTTCTTTTTGAGAGAGTTTCCACGAAAGGTCGTAAGCAATGGCGCTTTGAACGAATTTTGGTACTTTATTGAACTTTCCCTTCGCGTATTTTAAAACGCTTTCAAAATACTCTTGAATGTGAGTTTGATACCACTCTTTTCTGTTTGACGCTTGGTCAAGCAATGAGCCTTCTCTTTTTCGATAGTTATACGAGCCTGTTTCGACAACTCCGAGGGTTGGCATGTCGATTAAAACGCGCAAAAGAGCCTCTGCGTCTTCCGACGCGACAAGGCTTGTTTTGAAATTCATATTTTTTGCTACTTCCGCTTTTATAACACTCGAAGTTATGTGAA
>JAZSDJ010000202.1:0-2315 GCA_045531105.1 Eubacteriales bacterium
GCGTTCTTGATAGAATAAAAATGATAACTGGCAAAGATGTAAAATTTTATAAGGCTGATCTTCTTGATTTTGATGCCATTGATAAAATTTTCAAAGAAAATAAAATTGATTCAGTAATTCATTTTGCCGGACTTAAAGCAGTTGGCGAAAGTGTTCAAAAGCCAATGCTTTATTATCATAATAATATTACGGGAACGCTTAATCTTACCAAAGCAATGGCCGATAATAATTGTAAAAGAATAGTTTTTTCTTCATCCGCTACTGTTTATGGAAATCCAAAATCAGTTCCAATAAAAGAAGATTTTCCTTTGTCAACTACAAATCCTTATGGTGAAACAAAATTAATGATTGAAAGAATTCTTTCTGACATTGTAAAATCTGATCCAGAATGGAGCGTATCTATACTCAGATATTTTAATCCAATAGGCGCTCACGAAAGTGGACTTATTGGAGAAGATCCAAAAGGAATTCCGAATAATCTTTTGCCATACATTGTTAAAGTGGCTTCTGGTAAATATGACCATTTAAGTGTATTTGGAAATGATTATAACACTCACGACGGAACAGGAGTTCGCGATTATATTCACGTTGTTGACCTTGCAAATGCACATTTAAAAGCACTTGACAGAGCCGCTAAGGTAACAGGCGTAGAGCATTTTAATATTGGTACTGGTAATGGTTATTCTGTTTTAGACATCGTAAAAGCATACGAGAAGGCAACAGGGCTTACTGTTAAATATGAAATTGCGCCTCGTCGTGCTGGCGACATAGATGCTTGTTATGCCGACCCAACTAAGGCATATGAAGTTCTTGGTTGGAAGGCAGAATTTGATATTGATAAAATGTGTCAAGATTCTGCAAACTGGCAAAAGAAAAATCCTGATGGTTACGGAGAATAATATGATTATAAAAAATTATTTCGATAAAATGCCAACAGGGGAAGAAGTTTTCGCCTATACACTTACAAATTCAAAAGGTGCAAATGTTAAAATTCTTACTCTTGGCGGTAGAATAAATGAATTGAACATTCCAGATAAAAACGGAGTCTTAGCGGATGTTGTATGTGGTTTTGATAATGTAAATGATTATCTCAATGATACAGCATATCAAGGTGCGCTTATTGGCCGTTTCGGAAACAGAATAAAAAAGGCAAAATTTGCGCTTGATGGAGTGGAATATAAACTTTTTGTAAACGACGGAAATAATCACCTTCATGGTGGAAAAGTTGGATTTGATAAAAAGTTGTGGAATGCTAAAACTTGGGAAATCGGCTCAAATATGTTTCTTGAACTTTCTATTATTAGTGACGATATGGAAGAAGGATACCCTGGAAAACTTGAAGTTAGTGTTTTATATTCCTTTAATGAAGAAAACACACTTACGATTAATTATAGAGCAACTACTGATAAAAAAACCATCTTAAACCTTACAAATCATGCTTATTTTAACCTTGGTGGCTATTCATCTGGAAACATTGAAAATCATACATTATGGCTTGATTCTAATGCTATTACTACAACTGATTCAGAACTTATCCCAAATGGCGAATTTCTTGATGTAACTAACACACCATTCGATTTCAGGCAAGAAAAACTTATTGGAAAAGAAATAGATGATGATAATATTCATCTCAAATATGGTAAAGGGTATGATCATAACTTTATTCTTAATACAAACGGAGAAATAAAGCATTTTGCCACATTAAAAGATACATTTTCTGGTAGAATTATGAAAGTTTATACAAATCAACCTTGTGTTCAAATTTACACAGGTAACTGTATAAATCCACAAGATCCACCTTTCAAAAATGGCGTTAATCAAATAAAAAGATGTGGTATTTGCATTGAAACTCAACACGCACCCGATGCACCTAATCAGCCTAAATTTATGTCTTGTGAACTTAATGTTGGGGAATTTTATAATTACACAACAGTTTTCAAATTTGAAAATTAATTTAAAAGTCGCATATTTTGCGGCTTTTTTAATATATATTATATCGATAACTTTTTTTGCTATGCAGGAGTTGATATGATATATTTTTCAAGTATTGAAGAAAGATGTGAAAAAATGGCTATTTATTTAATTGAAAACAAATCTACTGTACGAGATACAGCAAAAAAATTTGGAATAAGCAAATCTACTGTACATAAAGATCTCACGGACAAATTATATAAAATAAATCTTTTCCTTTATAATGAGGTTGCTAAAATTTTAGAGGTAAATAAAAAAGAGCGTCATTTAAGAGGTGGCGAAGCAACCAAAAGAAAATATTTAAAAGAAAAAAATATTTGATAAAAATAACTTTCAAAAATTTT
>JAZSDJ010000114.1:0-4704 GCA_045531105.1 Eubacteriales bacterium
CGCTTGGCCTCCGACTTTTTCCTTTTTACATCAAAAGATATTTAATTACTATTGCGCTCCAACCATGGCAAAGTGAGCCTGCGTTATCAAAAGCGTCCTTTCCCTCTTTGGTTTCCCAAACAGTGCTTGAACCCAGTCTGAGCATATTCCCGTATACTTCACGAATTTGGTCTTTGACATAGTTAAGATAGAATTTATCTGTCTTTAAAAGTGCATCATACTCGAAAACTTTCATTGAGAGTGATGGTTCAATAAGTTCACCCTGTGTGATTTTTTCAGCGATTTTTCCAGCCTCACTCTCGGTTGCTATATCAAGAAGTATAGCAAGTGAGTTTGGCAAGGTGTGATAAACTTTCTCGTTTGGCACAAGTGTGAAAAGTCCATCTTCTTTGTCAAAAAATACTTCTTTAATTTTTGATTTTAACGACTCAATTTTGTTATCGTATTCAAAATCAAGGGAACATTTTTGGCATATCTTTTTATATGAACAAAGTGCGCATATAAACAACAAGGAAAGCGTTAGTTCTGGCTTTGATTTTTCACCATTCCAAAGCGAGCCTTCTTGATGGTTTGACCAGTCGTAAAAATTCCAGTGATTTGAGCCTTCAAACGAGCAAATCAATCCGTTTTTTTCGTTTTTGAGCATTGTTAAAATGATTTCTTTGATCTTGAAATCAACCTCGTAAATCAGAGACTTGTCCCCTGTGTTTTCAAGGTATTCAAAAAGTGCTATTATATAGTGAAGTGAAAATGACGGAATTGTAAGATCAATGCCAGACGGGTAGCAAATTGACAAAAGTCCATCGCTTCGTCTATCTTTTGAGATAAGAAGTAGATTAGCCCTTGCGTAATCTTTGTTTTTGTCCTCGTATGCCAAGTAGCCACAGAGCATTTGATTGCGCGAATCAAACGCATAAAGTGCCTGTTCTCTCCACGGGCAATCGACATAATGTTCCATCATACAAGAATCAAGCGTATTTACACAGATTTGATAAATATTTCTATCAAGTTCGTTTTCAATTTGAACTTTTACTTTTTCTGTCTTGTATACTTGTGGAATTATACCGATTTTTTCAAGTTTTATCGGGTAATGTGCGTATATTTCGAGATATCTACACGCAAATCTAAGCATATAGTTTGTAAATTTGTTTTTTCCTTTTTTGGCACGATAATCAATGCTAAAATCACGATCACCTATTCGCCTTCTTACATACCCGTTGTCAAGGTATTCGCCATATGCAACATTAATATCTGTTTCTTCGTCTGCGAAAATGTCAAAAGTAAGATAGCCGACATATTCCTTGCCTAAATCAAGAATATAGTGGTGAAAATCTTCGCTTTTTGAAACTATTTTTGCAAAAACGGGTGCGTCAAGTGTGTGTTTTTTGATAGGTCGTGGGAAAAACTCGCATTTTTTCTCCACCTCAAATGATTGAGAAAAGTCCTTGCTTATTTCCCTTGGGAAAGCATCTTCTTTTGTTGCATCGTATGAGTATGAAAAGCCGAGTTGAGAAGAAATCTTCTTTGACAGTCCGCTTATATAAGTTGGACTTTTTCGCGATTTTGTGTTTTCGGTGCTTGAAAGGATTGTTTTTGTGTCTTGCGTGACCTCAAAAATCAAGCCCGCTTTATACTTTTTATATCTTGAACTGTCCTCACCAAAATGCCAAACAACTATCGCTATTGTATTTTTTCCTTGTTTTGTTTTGCTTGATATATCTATGGTGTCGTAAATTTTATAATGCTCAAAGTCACCATATTGAGAACTTGACATATACTCGCCATTCACATACAAAGTATAGTCACCATCTACCGAAATATTGACACATATCTGCCCTTTTTCTACCTCAAAAGTGTCAAAAAACTCTGCGTATGAGTTTTTCTCTGCTTCTTTAAGCCATATAAACTTTGCGTTTTCAAACATAATTATATTTTTGTTCCTTTGATTGTAATTCGCTCTGCCTTACGCATTGTTAGTCTTGCGAAGTTTGCGTGAATGCCTTTGGGAAGTTCTGTTGTGAATTTATAGCCTTTTGCTAAAATGTCTACTACACCATCCCTTGTGGCTGTAATTTCAATATTTATCTCTTTTTCGTTCCACTCGTATGAGAGTACAAAACCACCTCTTGCATATATATTTTCCACTTTACCTTTTTTCCATTCGTTTGGAATTGCAGGTAAGAGTTTTATTTTTGAGGTGTCGCTATACATAAGCATTTCATATACAGCACTTGTAAATCCCATATTGGCGTCAATTTGGAATGGTGCGTGACCTGAGTGCATATATTTAAGGGTTACTCCCATATTTCGCCAGTCGTTGTGATAGGTATAAAGGTTTGTTCCTGTGCAGAAACGAAGTAGCAAATCAAGACACTCCTTCGCCTTTTTTCCATTTCCAAGCCTTGCGAAAATGTTCGCCATATGAGCAAACGACCAGCCTGTTTGCTCTTTCAATCCTATGCAGAGTCGCTTTTCAACTGCAATTTTCATTGCGTCAAAAATTTCTTTGTCTGTTTCCTCACTTATCTCAAATCCTGGGAAAAGTGGGTAGATATGAGATTGGTGACGATGATGGTAGTTGTCTTTAAAATCAGGGTGCAACCACTCTTTCATTGCTCCGTCTTCATTTATCTCATACTCTGGAATTTTTGAAATCATTATCTTCCATTGCTCACGCTTTTCTTTATCAATTCCGAGTGTTTCTGATGAGGCTATAAGATTTGTCAAAAGTTCTTTCAAAAGCGCAAAATCCATTGTTGAATTTATAGAAACAGAAAGTTCGCCTGCACCCTCGAAATCGCCATTCGCTCTATTTTCTGGCGAGTTTGATGGGTATGATTTGAGTTTTCCGTTTTCGTCCTCAACCATAAAATCTTCATAGAAAAGGCACGACTCTTTCATAAATGGGTAAGCCCTTTCAAGAAGGAATTTTTTATCACCTGTAAAGAGATAATAGTCGTAATAAATCGCACTTATCCAAGCGGAACTTCCTGTCCAATAGATAACATGAGGTTGCAAGTTTTCTTTTTTGCCGTTTGAATTGTCCATAAACAAAGGAAGCAAAATTCCACGGCAACCATAGAGTTTTTTTGCGTTTTCGCGATAGTCGTCCTTGAATTTTTCATAAAGGTTGAAAAGCGGTAAAACGGTGTCTGAAAGTCCGCCTGCATATGCTTGCCAATATGCCATTTGAATATTTTCATTGTTGAAATATGTACATGCCCAAGCAGGTGAATAGTCGCCATTCCAAAGTCCTTGAAGGTTTGCAGGGAACGAACAATTACAAGAACTTGAAATGAGCAAGTATCTTCCAAAGTCTGCCATTTTTTGAACAAGACGATTATCGACATTGCCTGAGTAAGAGTCCATTAAAAGTCTTTCGTTTGAAAGATTTTCTTCTTCATTTGAGATTGTTATTTTTGTTTTATTAAAGAGTTTTGAGAACGCCTCTTTTTGCTCTTTTAACATAACATCAAAGGGAGTGTCTATTTTGTCAAGGTTTTCTCTCATTTGCTCGAAAGGTGTGAAAACATTTTGTGCGTCAAAAAGCAAGGTTACATTTTTGGCATCTTTTATTTTTATAAAGTTAGAGAGTTTTACCTCGCCTGCCATATCTATTTTTCTTGACTTTTCTTTTTCACCATTTTCGATTTCACCATCGCAAGAAATGACTTTTACCATTCCTGAATAATGAAGTCTACCAAGAGTTTTACATTCTGCAAAAATATAATTTTCTTTTGCGTATGAGGTAAATGTATGATAAATTTCTCTATCTGCATAGTCTACAAGGTCGTGTTGTTCAAGAGTTAAGGTAAGGTCGAATTTTTCTTCCTTTTTAATATTTATTACAACAAAACCATTTTTTTGAGATGCAAAAATGGTGCGAGAGCATTTTTTGCCCTCCTCTGTGTATGAAATGGAGCAAACTCCATTTTCGATATCGAGTTCTCTTTTATAATTTTCTGGCGCACTTTTACTTGACAAAACGAAATGAATGTCCATCATAGGATGGAATTTCCCTTTGTTCGTTTGATACTTATTCTCTTTTAATAAATTTGTGTAATAGTGATTAGCCTCTTTATATTTGCCTTGGTCCATAAGAGCGCGAACTTCGCCCAACGCATGCGAAACATCTGGGATTTCGTAATTTTCAACAGTCCAGTTAAAAAGCGCTTCGTGATTTATAAGTATTCTTTCGTCATAAACCGCTCCGTAAACAGATGCGCCAAGGCGACCATTTCCAACAGGCGTTGTGTCGTTCCACACTGTTGCAGGATATGATGATATAAGTTTTTTCTCCATAATAAACCTCTTTTAATGTTTTTGTTAAGTTCATTTTAACATATAAGGATTGCAAATTCAATTAAATTGCGATAAAATATAAATATTTTATCGAAAAGCAACAAATAGGAAGAAAAATATGATATGATGAACATGGTGAGAACCAAATATTTATTTTTAGGAGAACGAATAATGTTTGACATTGCAAAAAACCCCGCCACATGGGAAAGGGTTAGAAATGATGAGGCGTTTGCCCGTCACAGAAAGGAAATAAAGGAGCAATACGACAAGGTATTCGCAGTAAAGCCAAGAGCGGCAACCGCTTGGGAGGTGCTTGGTTTCCCACAGGTTACTGGTGTTAGCGACCATTTCCGTCAGTTACAAACCTCTGCGCTACTCGCCCTTATTTACCCAGATAACGAG
>JAZSDJ010000091.1:0-9157 GCA_045531105.1 Eubacteriales bacterium
CTTGTGATTTTGACAAACGATGGAGATAGCGCGCATAAACGCCTCTCGCCAAAGCATCATGTGTCTAAAATCTATAACTTCAAATCAAAAAATCCAATTTCCATAGAGGAAAAAGAAAGCCTTGAAAAAGGAATTGACATAGGTGGTTATACGACTAAACCTTGTAAAGTCACTCTGAATGAGGATTTTTCATCAGGACAAATCATTCTTACCGAAGGTAAATATCACCAAATCAAACGAATGTTTGAAGCGATTGAAAATAAAATAACCTATCTTGAAAGAGTGAGTTTCGGTGGGATTGTTCTCGATACAACTCTTGAAAGGGGCGAGTGGCGACACTTGACAAACGAAGAAGAAAAGATGTTCACAGGAGAGAAACTATGAAAAAATATATTTTACCAGAGAATGTTAATTGGTACAGAGCCAATTTTCACTGTCACACGAACTGCTCAGACGGCTTTTACACGCCTGAAAAAGTAAAAGAGGTTTACAAAAATCATGGGTACTCAATCGTTGCGTATTCGGACCACGATATTTTGCTCGACCACTCCGACCTAAACGATGAAAACTTTCTTGCTCTTACAAGTTGTGAATATTCGGTAGGCGAGTCCGTGCCACACTTTCCAAAAATTTTTAATGTTGACACACCAGAATGGCCAAGAAGAAAGTGCGTGCATCTTAATATTTTCGCAAAAGACCCACACAATACATTTCAACCAGCAACAAATGTTGATCAATTTTGTCATCTTAAAGAACGCTATAAGGACGCTTTCAAGGGCGATGGCTACACAAGAGAGTTTACAAAAGAAAGCATTAACGAGATGATAAAAAGATGCAACGAGGCAGGATTCCTCGTTCAACTTAACCACCCATACTGGTCACTCAATGAAAGAGAAGATTACATTAATATGGAAGGTCTTTGGGGACTTGAAATTCTTAACTATGCAACCGAACTTGAAACAGGAAGTGAATATTGTCCTTATATATATGATGATATGGTAAGGAATGGTATGTTCAACCTCGTTTGTACAATGGGCGACGATAACCACAACCATGGTGATAGTGTTCGTGAGTCGTTTGGTGGCTCTACAATGATAGGTGCAAAAGAACTCAAATACGACCAAATTATTGAAGCGATGGAAAAAGGACACATCTACTGCACAAGTGGCAGAGATAACCCACCTGTTTTTAAGGCTCTTTATGTTGAAGATAAAACAATAAAAATTGACTGTTCACCTGTCGTAAGCGTTTATGTGAATGGTTATGGAAGAAACGACAGACACGAAACTGCAAATGATGGCGAAAAAATCACTCACGCAGAGTTCTATCTTCGTGAAAGCGATGTTTATTTCCGCGTTACAATTCGTGACGAGTTTGGAAATAGCGCCCACACGCACACATATTTCGTGAAGGACTTTTTAGATAATTGAGGTAGTAGTTATGAAAAAATATCTTTTGCCTGAAAATGTAAACTGGTATCGTGCAAATATGCACTGCCACACAACCATTTCCGACGGACAACTAACACCAGAGGAGGTTAAGGAGGCATACAAGGCGCAGGGCTACTCAATCGTTGCCTATACCGACCACGAAATTTTGATCGACCATTCCGATTTGAATGATGAAAACTTCCTCGCTCTTACAAGTTCGGAATATTCCGTGAACGAAGGAATATCAACCTATCACCCTGACCCATATGGAAGGGAAAATAACGACTGGACGAGAAGAAGAACTATTCATATGAATATCTTTTCGAAAAATCCTCACAATGAGTTTCAACCAGGCGCTCACGACGATACTCTTTGGGCATGTGGCGGAAAGTACAAGGGACAAGGAAAATGCGATGGCTTTGTAAGAGAGTATACTATTGAAAATATCAACGAAGTTATAAGAAGATGCAACGAGGCAGGCTTCCTCGTTCAATATAACCACCCTGCGTGGTCGCTCAATGACAAAGAGTTGTACCTAAATCTCAAAGGACTCTGGTCACTTGAAATTCTTAACTATGCAACCGAAAGAATAACAGGCAAGGAATATTGTCCTTATATCTATGACGAAATGGTTGCCTCTGGAATGTACAACCTTAATTGCACAATGGGCGATGATAACCATAACCGAGGCAGAAGCACCGCTCATTCATTTGGTGGCTCTACAATGATAGGTGCATAAGAACTCAAATACGACCAAATCATTGAAGCGATGGAAAAAGGACATATCTACTGTACAAGTGGTAGAGAGAACCCGCCATTGATACACGCCCTCTATGTTGAGGACAATATAATAAAGGTTGATTGCTCACCTGCTCAAACTGTGTTTTTGAATGGTTTTGCAAGAGCATACAGAATAGCCGAAAACGACGACGGAACAGAAATTACTCACGCAGAGTTTCCAATCGACAAAAGCGAAATTTATTTCCGCATCACAGTTCGTGACAAATATGGAAATAACGCACATACTCACAATTATTTTATTAAAGATATAATAGAAGAAAACTAATTTACAACAAAATTTTTACAACAAAAGGATGCAACAACAATGAACATTATTAACGAACTTGCAAAAGAATTTAACCTCAAAATTAGTCAAGTAGAAGCGACAGTTGGGCTTATTGACGATGGTAACACAATCCCATTTATTGCCCGTTACAGAAAAGAAGTGACAGGCTCTCTTGACGATACCGTACTTCGTGACCTTGATGAAAGACTCAGATATCTTCGTTCTCTTGAAGAAAGAAAGGCAGAAGTAAAGGCGCTTATTGAAGCACAAGGAAAACTTACCCCTGAAATTGAACAAGCGCTCATAGACGCAAAAATTCTCACAGAAGTTGAGGACATTTATCGTCCGTTTAAACCAAAGAGAGAAACAAGAGGTTCTCTTGCAAGAAAGAGAGGTCTTGAACCACTTGCTATGCTCATTATGGAGCAAAAAGACGCTTATGAAAAGAGCATTGAAGAAATTGCGAAAGACTATATCAACATCGAAGCGGAAGATAAGAAGATGCATGTTAAAAATGCAGAAGACGCTATAAATGGTGCAAAAGATATTATCGCAGAAGATATTTCGGATAACGCAGAATACAGAAAAGCAATTCGCGCTCTCACATTTGACCACGGAACAATCGTTTCAAAGAAAGCGAAGGACGAGCCATCTGTTTATGAAGCGTATTATGAATATAGCGAGGGAGTTAAGAGAATCCCAGGTCATCGCGTACTCGCTATAAATCGTGGTGAAAAAGAAGAATTCTTGAAAGTTAATGTTCAAATCGACAGCGACATTATTCTCAACTACTTGTTCTCGCAAGTAATTACAAATCCAAAGAGCGAAGCGAAAGATTATATCGCATCAGCAACAGTTGACAGTTACGACAGACTTATCGCGCCAAGCGTTGAAAGAGAAATTCGCACAGCGATTTTCGACGATGCAAGCGAAAGCGCAATTAAGGTTTTCTCTGACAATCTAAAACACCTTCTTATGCAAGCGCCACTTCGTGGAAAAACAGTTCTTGGCTACGACCCAGGTTATAGAACAGGTTGTAAACTTGCAGTGGTTGATAAAACAGGTAAAGTTATCGACACAGCGGTTATCTTTCCGACAAAGCCAAGAGAAGATATTGAAGGCTCAACAAAAATTGTTGAAAGACTTATAAGAAAATATGGAGTTGACGTTGTTGCTATCGGTAACGGAACAGCATCAAAAGAAAGCGAAATCTTTATTGCAGGAGTTCTTAAAGGGCTTGGTGATACAGATAAAAAATATATCGTAGTAAGCGAGGCAGGCGCATCTGTTTACTCTGCATCTAAACTTGGCGCTGACGAGTTTCCAGACTTTGATGTAACACAGCGTTCGGCAGTGTCAATCGCAAGACGTTTGCAAGACCCTCTTGCAGAACTTGTAAAAATTGACCCTAAGTCAATCGGTGTAGGTCAATATCAACACGATATGAAACAAGCAAGACTTGACGAAGCGCTTGGTGGAGTGGTTGAGGACTGTGTAAACAGTATCGGAGTAGATGTAAACACAGCGTCTTATTCGCTTCTCTCATACATTTCTGGTATTAATCTTTCGTCTGCAAAAAATATTGTAAAATATCGTGAAGAAAACGGAGAATTTACAAAGCGTTCTCAACTTCTCAAAGTTCCAAAAATCGGTGAAAAAGCGTACCAACAATGTGCAGGATTTTTAAGAGTTCCAGACTCGAAGGAAATTCTTGACAACACAGGCGTTCACCCAGAGGCTTACGACGCTGCAAAATCACTTCTTGAAAAGTTTGATTACACAAAAGAAGATGTTGCAAATAGCAATCTTGGCGACCTTCGTCAAAAGAGTGCAAAATATGGTACAAAGAAACTTGCCGAGGAACTTGGTATAGGTGAACCAACACTTCTTGACATCATAGGCGAACTCGAAAAACCAGGCCGTGACGTTCGCGACTCTTTGCCACAACCAATTCTTCGTGATGATGTTCTCGGAATGGAGGACCTCAAAGAAGGAATGATTATGGTAGGAACAGTAAGAAATGTTATCGACTTCGGCGCATTCGTTGACATCGGAGTGCACCAAGACGGTCTTGTTCATATTTCTGAAATTTCAGACAAATACATTAAACACCCAAGCGAAGTTTTGAGCGTTGGCGATATAGTTAATGTAAAAATCAAAGGTGTTGATCTTAACAAAAAGAGAATATCTTTGACAATGAAGTTCTGATGTTGACAAAATCAACAAAGTTGCACAAAGGTTGTACAACTTGCACAAAAAACAAATGCAAATTTTGTGCAAATTACCACTATTAATTCGCAAGATTTTCTGTTATAATTATTTTATATTAGAATGCCTATTTGTGGCTAAATTAATATGAAAAAATACGATATTGCTAAAAAGCAAGGAGAAATATTATGTCAAGTTTGTCACTTAAACACATTTACAAGAAATACCCTGGCAATGTTACTGCCGTATCTGATTTCTGTCTTGAAATTGCAGATAAAGAGTTTATTATTTTTGTTGGTCCATCAGGATGCGGAAAATCAACAACTCTTCGTATGATTGCAGGACTTGAAGAAATCACAGAAGGAGAACTCTACATAGGTGATAAACTTATGAACGATATCGCTCCAAAAGATAGAGATATTGCGATGGTGTTCCAAAACTATGCTCTTTATCCACATATGACTGTATATGAGAACATGGCATTCGGTCTTAAACTTCGTAAAGTACCAAAGGAAACAATCAAACGTCGTGTTGAAGCAGCGGCGAAAATTCTCGGTATCGAAAACCTTCTTAACAGAAAACCTGCACAAATGTCAGGTGGTCAGAAGCAACGTGTTGCTCTCGGACGTGCTATCGTAAGAGAACCAAAAGTATTCTTGCTTGACGAGCCACTCTCAAACCTTGACGCTAAACTCCGTGCAGCGATGAGAACTGAAATTACAAAGATTCACCAAACAGTCGGAACAACATTTATCTACGTAACTCACGACCAAGTAGAAGCGATGACAATGGCTACAAGAATCGTAGTTATGAAAGATGGATTTATTCAACAGGTTGATTCACCACAAAATCTTTACGATAAACCAGTTAACATTTTCGTTGCAGGATTTATTGGTACACCACAAATGAACTTCCTTCACGCAACTCTTGAAAAGGAAGGCAACGATGCATTTATTGTATTTGGTGGCAACAAAATTAAACTTCCTGCTGAAAAGGCAAACGACCCTGCACTTGAAGCGTATGTTGGAAAAGAAATTATCGCAGGTATTCGTCCTGAACTTATTCATGACGAGCCAATCTATCTTGAAAAAATGCCAGAAAATGTTATCGAAGCAAACGTTGACGTAACAGAACTTATGGGTGCTGAAATTTACCTCTACCTTTCAATCGATGGTGTTGAGGCGTTCAACCTTGATTCTAACAAAGGCGAAAATATCAAGAACGATATTATTGCAAAGGTTTCATCTCGTTCAGGTGCAAGAGCGGGCGATACAATCAGAGTTGCTATCGATTCTTCAATGATTCACCTCTTCGACAAAGAAACTCAAAAATACATTATTCACTAAAATTGAAAAATACGCCTTTTTGGCGGATTTTTTGTTTTTGCTATTGACTTTTGAAAGTTAATATTGTATCATTACCATAGTAACATAAAATATATATAATAAAGCTATGGAGATATATATTATGAAAAAGAAATTTGCAGTTGTCGGCTGTGGTGGAATGGGTTCTTGGCATGTTAATCATGCTCAAAAGAGCGATGTTTTGGACCTTGCGGGCATTTATGATATAGACGAAAAGAAAAGCGCACTTGCAAAAGAGCGTGGAATATATGCTTATTCATCACTCGATGAACTTATCGAGGACAAGAGCGTTGAACTTGTAACAGTTGCAATCCCTAACAATGTTCACCTTGAAACAGTAACTCGCTTGCTTCGTGGTGGAAAAAATGTAATTTGTGAAAAACCGGTTGCTCTTTCAAGTGAAGACCTTGAAGAAATGATAAAGGCATCAAAGGAAAGTGGCAAACTTTTCACAGTTCACCAAAACAGACGTTGGGACATTGACTACCTCGCAATGCAAAGTCTTGTAGATAGTGGCGAAATCGGCAAACCTCTTAGAATAGAGTCAAGAATTCATGGTTCAAGAGGTATTCCGTCTGACTGGCGTTGTCATAAGCCATATGGTGGCGGAATGATTCTTGACTGGGGTGTTCACCTTATCGACCAACTTATGCTTATATATAAAAATGAAAAGATTGACACAATTAATTGCGTTGTAACAAATATTACAACAGATGAAGTTGATGACGGATTTTATCTTACAATTACATTTGAAAGTGGCGCAGTCGCTTTCTGTGAGGTAGGAACTTATAACTTTATCGCACTTCCAAGATTTTATATGAAGGCTGAGAAGGGTAGCGCGCTTATCAGAGACTGGCGCGAAAAAACAAAGGTTGCAAAGTGTAAATATTGGCATGAAAACGATGTTTTGCCAGTTCAAACCGCCGCAGGTCTTACAAAGACAATGGCGCCTCGTGATAGCGTAACTCTTGACGAGTATGAACTTGACATTCCAAAATCAGATGTTCACGATTTTTATCGCAATGTTGTCAAGGCAATCGACGGAGAAGAAACGCAAATCGTAACTCACGATCAGGTTCGTCTTGTTCTTAAAATAATGGAACACGCCTTCAAGTCCGCAGAACTTGGACAAACAATCAAATTTGAATATTAAAAAAGAAAACTCGCTCGATTGAGCGAGTTTTTTTGTTAACGCTTATTTTCTATAAAATCCACAAGTCTTACAATGGTTGGGCTGAAAATGAGGTTTACAGCGATTTCGAACGCGAAATTAATGAGAGCGCCAACTGCAACAACCCAAATAATATCTGAAAAGAATATCATACCACCGATAAAGAAAATACCTGTGTTTACAATAGGACAAACTGCCGCTGCGACAAAAACACCTAAATATTTGTTTATTTTTGAGAGTGCTTTATAAACAAAACCAGCAGCGATTCCTGAAACAGTACCTTTAACTAATACTGTTAAAATTGTTCCAAGTGGGTTCAAACCGAGGAAAAATGTTGCTCCATTAAAAAGCAAAATTATCATAGCCGAAACAAATCCAAGCCAAGCGCCTGCCCAAGGACCACGCATAGTAGACGCGATAACAATAGGAATAAGAGAAAGTGAAATTGAAACCACAGCGCCTGCGATAGGAACGGCAACATAGTTTCCAATAAGTTGCAAAACCACAACAATAGCGGTAAGTACGCCAAGAAGGGTTAGACTTCTTATATCAATAGAATTTTTAGTCTTTGTCATAATAAAAACTCCTATATTTTATTTTTTGATATTCTATCACTAATATTAATAAATGTCAATAATTTTAAACAAAAAATCGTCATTCAGCACTGAAATAAAAACTCTGCTAATCGTAAAAATGCAAAAAAATAGCCGATTTTCGAGGCGTTTTTACACCAAAAACCAAAATTTAGCACTCAAAACGCGACTTTGCTAAAAAACTCAGAAAAAATTTCAAAAAACATATTGACAAAGTTGTAAAACGGTGATATATTATTGAATAGAGGTTAGCACTCTACACAAAAGATTGCTAAAACTCAAAATCACAGGAGGAAACGGAATGGAATTTGATTATACAGACCTCAGCGAGAGAAAGAAATTAATACTCAAAGCAATTATTGATGCGCACATCAAAAATGGCGAGCCTGTTGGTTCAAAGTACCTCACACAAGATGCAAAAATCCCGTATTCTTCTGCAACTATTCGAAACGAAATGGCAGAACTTGAAGTTCTTGGCTATCTTGAACAGCCACACACCTCGGCAGGAAGAATTCCTTCTGAACTTGGCTATCGTTTCTATGTTGATACTCTTGTTACGGAGTATGATACCACATCGCAAGAAGCGGAACATCTTGGACAAATGCTCTCTGTAAAGAAAGCGGAGATTGATAAAATCCTTGAAAACGCGCGAAAAGTTGTTTCGGCAATGACAAACTACACAGCGATTTCGCTCCAACCTCGTCCAGCGAGCGTGGCTATCAGGCGTTATCAAATGATGTACCTTGACCCACACAGTTTTATATTAATAATGGTAACTTCCTTGACTGACGAAGTTAAAACAAAAAATATAAAACCACCATTTGAGGTAACAAAGGAGCAAATCGAAAAACTTGCTGTTGTTTTAAATGAAGTACTTGCAGGCGTATCGCTTGACGATATAAACATATCTCTTATAATGAAAATGGAAGAAAAAATGCCAAACAGCGCTGAACTTATCAGTGTAGTTGTAAAGAGCATTTACGAAACCATGAGCGCGCTTGGCGCAGAAGTAAGAGTTGAAGGACTTAATCGTCTTTTGCAATACCCTGAATACAGTAACCTTGATAGATTGCAACAGATGATATCAACTTTTGAAGACAAGAGTGACATAATAAAAGCAATAAGTACCATTGACCAAAGCGATGATGAAACAAAAGTATTTATCGGAAGCGAAAATATGGTTAAAATAATGGACAATTCCACTTTGATTTATAAAAATTTAAAATTGGGTGGAAAAACCATCGGCGCGATTGCTATCGTAGGACCTTGCAGAATGGATTATTCAAAAGTTCTTGCAACTATTGATAAACTTTCGGCAGAAATAA
>JAZSDJ010000138.1:0-16905 GCA_045531105.1 Eubacteriales bacterium
CCAAAGACACAGGCAGCTTTGCTTGAGGCCATGCAGGAGCACAAGGTAACAGTTATGGGTGTATCCCGTAAGCTTGACGAGCCTTTCTTTGTACTTGCAACACAGAACCCAATTGAGCAGGATGGTACATACCCACTACCAGAGGCGCAAATGGACCGTTTTATGTTTAAAATTCTTGTTCCTAACCCATCAGCGGACGAACTTGGACAAATCGTTAACTTGACACACAAGACCATGGACGAAACCGCGCAAGCGGCTTGTAATGGTGAAGAACTCCTCCGCATGAGAGCGGTTGCTAAGACAATCCCTGTATCAAGTGAAGTTCTCCACTATGCGATGGTTCTTATCGCTGCAACTCACCCGGATAGCGAAGTTGCAACAGAAACAACAAAGAGATTTATTCGTGCAGGCGCTTCACCTCGTGCTGCGCAAGCGATTATTACCGCAGGTCAAGTAAGAGCGCTTATCAACGGAAGATACAATGTATCATACGAAGATATCAACTCACTTGCAGTACCTGTACTTCGTCACAGACTTAAACTCGGATTCGAGGCTGTTACATCTAAGATGTCACCTGACGACGTAGTAAGAAGTCTTATCGCAGACCTTAACAACGTATCTACATCAGCAGTAGAAAAGAACGCGAAAAAGAGAAAGTAATATAAATAGGCGGTAACAATGAAAAGAAGAATATTAGACGGTGCATTTCTTGACCGTCTTGATGCTGCCTCTTTACTTCTAAAAAATCCAATGACGGGTTACTTCGGCGGTGGCCGTAAGGCACGCTCATACGGAAGTACGGTTGAATTTGCCGACTTCCGTGAGTACTTCCCAGGCGACGATATCAGACGTATCGACTGGAACGTATATGCCCGTTTTGAAAAGTACTTTATAAGACTTTTCACGGATGAAAGACAGATGCACAATCACATTTTGATTGACTGCTCAGCGTCAATGGCGTGTGGCGAGCCTGAAAAGGCAGAACAAGCCCTTCGTATAGCGGCGGCATTTGGATATCTCTCGGTTTCTGCGATGGACCGTGTTTCTTACAAGTTGCTTAAAGGCGATAAAGCAGAGGACATTGGTTTTACAGTATATAATAAAGATTCATTCTATCGAGCTGCTCAACATCTTGAAAACACAGATTTTAGTGGTGAAACAGACCTTGAAAAATCAATAGTGAATCTTGAATCACCGGGATATGATGACGGTTTAACAATTATAATTTCGGACTTTTTGACAGATAGTGACTGGAAAAAGGCAATAGATTTCTTGACTTATAAACGCAGAGAAATTCTTTGTATTCAAATCCTCTCACCTGACGAATTGTTTCCGAACTTTGATGGACGTGTTCATATGATTGACTCAGAGTCATTTGGACTTGAAGACTCCAAAAATATGAAACTCCGTATTACAAGAAAAATGGTTGAGGCCTACCAAAAGGCATTTGATGATTACGAAAAAGAACTTATCGACTTTTGCGCAGCAAGAGAAGCGACATTCTTTACAGTATCTTCTGATGACCCGATAGAAAAGGTTATTTTTGGAAAGGGATATGAGGCGGAAATAATAAAATGAGTTTATTGCAAGGCTTAGGCTTACTTGGCTTACTTGGTATTCCGATTATTATACTTATTTATTTGCTTAAATCTAAGTATACACAAAAGCCAGTGTCAAGTACCTTTATATGGCAACGAAGTCTTAAATATGTAAAGACGCGTTTGCCCCTAAACTTTACAGTTTCACTTTTGCTCGTGTTACAATTATTGATGGTTATACTTGCAAGTTTGGCTCTTGCCCGACCTACAATTATCCCATTCACCACTAAGGACACGATTGTCATACTTGATTCTTCGGCAAGTATGAAGACGTTGACCGAAGATGGAAAAACAAGATACGAGTGCGCGATTGAAAAACTCCAAAAGGAGGCAGAATCCGCAGGTGATAACCACAAGTTTACATTTATTAGCGCAGGAATAAAAGCGGAAGCGTTGAAAATGAGAGTTTCGTCAAAGGCAGACATTATAAATGCGATAGAGTCTACCTCATGCGATGACGGAACGCCAGACATTGACGGCGCGCTTCAACTTGCGAACAACGTGCAGAACATAAATCCAGATGCAAAGATTTATTTATATACGGACAAATCTTACATGGATCAATATGGCATAGAAGTCGTTGACTTCTCAAAAGACGAAGATGTCAATGTAGGACTTACAACTCTTACCGATACTCTTATGGGCGGAAAATTTATATTTGATGCAACTCTTAACAATTTCAGCCAAAAAGAACTTACAGTTACTGTTAAGTTTTTGATTGACACAGAAATTGATGGAATTCACAACCCAACAGAGCAAAGAAGAAACGAAATTGTAATGCCTGCTGACTCAAAGAGAATAGTTACATTTGCTAACTCTGAGACAAATGTGGTTGAGGGTAACTACTTCTTCCAAATAGATAAAATCGCAACTTATGAAAGTGTAAAGGTTGAGATTGAATGTGCAGAAGACGGACTTACCACTGACAACTCTCGTACAATCTACTGTGCGGCAGAAAAGAGAGTTAAAATCCTCATAGTAAGTAAAGATGTAATTATGAGTAAAACTGAGTCTGGCGAAGAAATTGCGAACCAGAGTGCAACTACATTCCTTGTAGCGGCAGTTCGTGTTCTTGGCTACACACTCAGTAATAAAACCGATATTAAAAATAGTATCAGCCAAGTAAACAATGGTGGAGCGATAGAAGGCTATGACCTTTATATCTTTGATGGTGTTATGCCACAAAAACTCCCTATTGACGGTGCGGTTTGGTTTATTAATCCACCAGAAGACCCAGTTGATACATCTATAAAACTTATCGGACTTGAACCAATAGTTGCACAACTCGGTAAGCCATACTACTTAATTCCAGAAGTAGAAAGCGATAGCGAAACGTACAAAACTCTCACCAAAAACATTGGTGGAGATGGTTCGAGAAAAATCGCGGTTGGACAATTCCAACCAATCGAGGACACCTCGGGTAATTACGAGGCGATATTCACATGTGAAGGAAACGGAATCAACAGAACAGTGTTGCTTGCGGGAAGAGAAGATAACATAAGAGTTGTCTGCTTGTCTATGGACCTTCACAAAACAAACCTTGTAATGTTTATCGACTTCCCGATGCTTATACGCAATATGATTAATTATTCATTACCAAGCGTTGTAGCCCAGAGAAGTTATGAGGTAGGACAAACAGTTAAATTTAACGCGCCAGTAGGCAGTACAACTATTAACTTCAAGTATGGTGAAACAGTACTTGATTCTATGGACGCAAACGACGTTGAATTTACACTTGATCAAATAGGAGACTATTCGATTGAGGTTGAATATGCAAGTGGCGATGTGAAATCTTTTATGCTTCCTACAAGCGTTCCCGCTGACGAGAGCGATATTGTAGCGGGAGGCGAGAGTATGGTTGCGCTCGGTGTAACTACAACCGAACCTCTTAAAGCGGACCCTATGGAGATTTGGCCATATATAGTAATGGCACTTTTCGCTATTGCAATAATTGAGTGGGGGGTATATTATCGTGATGAGTTCTAATATATTCCACACAGTATTAGCGACGGAAATAGGAATAAAGGCAACAGTAGGCAGACCGTATCTCGCTTTGCTTATGATACCTGCCCTTGTCTTGGCATTAATTCCATTTTTCAGATTGCACAAAAGCCGTAGAACTTCGCTTAAACACTTACTTCCATTGTTTATTCATCTCGTGATTTTGGCAATCGCAACCGCGCTTATAACTGATATTCATATTATAGAAACAACAACCGCTCCTGAGGCTACACAAATTGTTGTAGTAGCGGACATGTCAGACTCTAACTCTCCTATGAAACCGGAGATGAACGAGTATATTTCAGGCGTAGTAAATAACGCAGACGAAGCAACGGAAGTTGCTGTCGTAGTTTTCGCTGATGACAACATTTATCTTGTAGAATTTGGCGACACTAAACAAGACTATCTTGAAGTAAGTGGAGAAGCGGTAAAATCAGGCAATACTGATATTCAGGGTGCGCTTGAATACGCAGAGTCACTCTTTGACCCACTTAATCCTGTAAACAAAAGAGTTCTTCTTTTGTCTGACGGACGCCAAACAGTAGGAAACGCTTGGGCGGCAGCGAAAAAACTTTCGATGAAAGATGTTCGTCTTGACGCGGTACATTTTGATGTAACCAATGACCCAGACAATGCAGAAGTTCAACTTCTTTCAATCAAATCAAGCGAAATTGATGAAAGAAATGCAAATGTTTCTGTAAGTATTGCCGCAACAGCGACAAAAGCAACAACTGGTACAGTTACACTTTATGAAGTTCCACAAGGTGGTGGAGAAAATGTTGAGGTTCACAGTGAAAAGATAAACCTCAAAAAAGGCGGTAACACATTCTCGTTTGAGTATATGGCAGAGGGCGCGGGTATTCACTCTGTATATGCAACAATCGAGGTTGATGATGATACCGTTGAACAAAATAACACACTTTATTCTTGGTTTAATGTTGCATCAAAAGCAAGCATTTTGCTTGTAGATGGTGACGGACACCAAACACCAAATAAAATTAAATCTCTTATCGAAGGCGATTACGACTATGAAGTTATCTCAACAGTGGATTTCCCTGCATCTATGGAAGCGTTGTTGGAATATGATGAAGTAGTTCTTATGAATATTGACTTTGAAGAAATGCCACAAGGCTCAACTGACCTTATCAAGAGATATGTAGAAGAAGTTGGACGCGGACTTGTGTTTACTTGTGGTTCTAATTCATACAAGAATAACGCACTTGCTGATAACCCACTTGCTGATATTTTGCCAGTTGACCTTAAAATTGATGAACGTCGCGAAACTATCGCAACAGTAATCACAGTTGACCTTTCGTCATCAATGGGACAAGAGGTTGCGGGTCAAACTAACAAGTATGGCGAGAAGATGACTCGTTATGACATGGTTCTTGATAGTGTGCTTGCGCTTCTTGAAACAGATGAGTTTACCGAAGAAGACTATATAGGCGTTGTAGTATTTGATACAGACGCGACAGTAGCGCTTCCTATCACTCAACTTAGTGAAAAAGATTATATGAGAGAATACTTGCAAAAATCTTTTGAAGAGTATTTCTATGCACATAATATCAAAGAGGGCGAAGAAGCAGGACACAGCAATCGTGTGGTTGTAACCAGTGGCCAAAAAGATGCAAACGGCTACAAGATTGTAGCGTATGGTACAAACTATGGTAATGCAATATCGAGGGCGGGCTTGCTCCTTGACGAATCGGAAGCGGACCTTAAACAAATGGTATTCCTTTCCGATGGTGAACCACAAGATAAGGAGACTGGTGGCTACGATTCGATGATTCGTAGAATGGCAAACAAGGGCGTTCTTACCTCAACAATCGGTATTGGTGAACTTAACAAAAATTCAATCGAGGAACTTTCAACCCTTGCAACAATAGGTCACGGAAAGTTCACAAAGGTTACAACAACTCTTGACCTTACACAATCACTTCTTCAAATTGCAGAAACAATTAAGGGTGATTATAAGAATGAGCGTCCTACAAAACTTGAAAAACGCGAAGATAGTAAAATACTTGTAGGATTGAAAACCGAAAGTTTTGACACAATCGGTGGTTACTATGGTACAACAATTAAAAATGGTGCAAAAATGGTAATCTCAGCCGATGACCTTCGTCCAATTATCGCAGAATGGGATGTAGGAAACGGACACACCACAGTTTACATGAGTGACATTGGTGGTGTTTGGTCTAACTCTTTGTTTACTTCGGCAGACGAAATAGATAACAAAGTTATCGTTAAAAACCTTCTTGTAAACTCAATCAATACGGAAATTGACTCATCAGGACTTAAAATATCAAGTAAGCGTGTTGAGGGTAAAACAAGATTGACAGTTGAAACACTCAAAAGAATAAGAGATAACGAACAACTTGTTGTATATGTAACAGATTCCTATGGAACAACAACAGAACACATATATACACAAGATAATCGTGTTGCTGATACAAAGTACACCAAAGAAATTCCTACAACAGACGAGGCAGGAACTTATCTCATTGAGGTAAGACTTGAAACTACGGGCGAAAACCCACAACTTTACGATAAAGCAAATTATGCGGTAGTTGGTTTCTATGCCGACGAGTATGATTTGTTTAAAGTAGATGGAAAGAGTATTCTTGAAGACCTTTCCGCAGCCGGTGATGGCGATATTATGGAAGATGTTAAAGGTTTCTACGACATCGCAAAAGACGAATTCTATCAATTCGAGCATAATATTTCTACACCTGCGCTTATTGTATTACTCCTCTTGTTCTTGATTGACTTGTTCTTCCGTAACTTCTCACCTAAGAAGGAAAAGAAGAAGAAGATAATGACCGACGAGGAACAATACGAGTCAATGAGAGGAAGATAATTTCTCTTAAATGCCAAATGGCAAAAATAATCTCAAAATTCCCAAAAAAGAGCAAGTGCATTTTGCACTTGCTCTTTGACTTTTTAACTTGACAATATTAATTGAAAAAGATATAATTGTATTAAATAAGGATATGGAGGGATTGTATGCAAAATAAATCTAATGTAAAGAAAGCAATTATCTTTTTTGTGACAGGCTTTTTAATTTTTTTAATTGCGATATTCGCATTAGTATCGGCTAATGTACAGACCTCTATTGGTTTAATGCTGATTTTTGGAGCTATTTCTTTTGTCCTCATAGGGCTCTTTTCTCTTTTTAATGACTATAACGAAAGTTATGATTTAAATATATTTGAAGAGTGTGATTATGAGGAAATTAATATAGACATAGAGCGAAGTTACAAGGCACAAAGTATCTTGAAGCAATTACCTAAAGACCTTACACAAGAGTGTATCAAATTGCTTATGAAACAGGCTTTATCTATTTCTCCGAGAATAATGATAAGAGGAGAATACATTTATGAGATTTTAAGGGTTGATTTTGATGATATAACAAGAAAGATGTCTTTGGATATAAAAACTACTCACGAGTATAGAACGATTGAAAGATATGTTCAAGTGAATTATGAAAGAAGCCCCATTTATTCAGAGTTAAAAATAAAGGAAAGAGTAGAGACAAAGTCAATAAGGTTGACAAATGCAGTTCTTGAAAACAAAAGCAAAATTGAAAATTTGCATGTTTGCATGTCAAATCTTTTTCCTGTTATTCTTTGCAAATTGAATAATCCAGCACTTGTTCCTTCGTGGTTGCTTTTTGAATGGTTATATGACGAGCTTAAACGAGCAGAAAAAGTTTATAACGATAATGACATTCAAATTAATTCAACATATAACACAAATCTTCAAAAGTTAAAGGAACGACGAAAATTTCTTCCAGAGGCTTTCGAAAAGTTAGAAAAGCCATACAGGAGATTATTTGCAAAGCATTTTAAACTAGAAGGAAATCCTAAAAAGCAGAAAAAGGCAAGCGAATACAAGAAAAAGTTTTTGGAAATAGATGTTCTTATGCAAAAAATTCGCGTAGAAATGGACGGATTTGATAGTAAAGAGCAAGAGTTTTCAAGGGAAAGAGACGGACAAATTAACGAAAACAAAATTATTGTAAGAGAATATTGTCAAATATACGAACATTTGCGCTCTCAAATCAGAAAACTTGAAACTGAATATAAACCTAGCGACAACTTTATTAAACTTAAAGAATTCGTTTTAATGGAATATAAGAGAATGATGGGTTGTTATATAATTCGAAATGTTGAGAAGCAAAAGTGTTATGTAGGACAATCCAAGGACATTTTCAAAAGAATAAGGCAACATTTCAAAAACACGGAACCGATAAATTATATTTTTGCAGAGGATTATTATACTTCTGCCATTGCAAATAGAGAGGATTTATTTGAAATAAAAATAATAGAGTTGGCGACAAAGGACGAACTAGATGCTGTCGAAAAAGAATTGATTGAAGAATACGATGCGTATAGAAATGGATATAACGGAACGCAAGGAAACAACTAAAAAAGAACGGAAAGATTTTCCGTTCTTTTTTAGTTATTCAATAGCTTTTCAAATTCTTCTTTTGTGTAGAGAATATTTATTGCGCTAAGCATTGCGTTTGGTGTCATATCTTGTGGCAAGTCAAGGGAAGTTAGCAATTTCTCGCGCCTTGATTTGCTATCATCTCTGCCACTTAAACCATATTTATAAAGGTCAGCCTTTGTGATTTTCTCACCCGCGGGCTTTTCTGGTGCGTCGGTTGTGTACGGTGAAAGCAAGGAAACCAAAACCTCATTGTCAACTCCCTCAACACCCAAAATACCTTCTTTTGATACTTCGCGCTTGCGCTTTTCCTTGCCCACTGTCTTTGGGGTATAAAGGTTTATAAGGTACTCTGGGGGTAATTTGGTCTTGATATGTGAGCGAATAAGGTGTCCACCACCATCGCTATCGGTTAAAAGAATTATTTTGCCAGATGTTTTTGCCAGTTTTCTCAAAAGTGCGATTTTTTCATCATTTTTAAAAATGCTAAATCCGCCTGTGGTAAAAACAGTTGCCTCAAATAACGAGCAAATTTTAATTTTGTCGTACTTGCCCTCGACAATTATAGGGTATTTTATCTTTTTCATGTCTTACCCTCACAAAGCGCAAAGAGTGCTGACAAGGCGTTCGATAGCGCCATAGGTGTCAAGGTTCATCGCTGATTTGGATTGCAAATCTGCCTCTTTGCAAAGTTCAAGTGAGCGTTCAATTCGAGCAGGCGAAGAACGAGCAATTTTTGAAAGGTATTTTCCAACCTTAAACTCGTGCATTTTAAGAGTAGACGCAATTTGCATTTTAGAAAGTCCAAGCGCTTGAAGTCTGCAAACTGCATAAAGTTCGCTATACATTTTTACTATTGAATAGAGGAGAATATTCGGTGGCTCGTGATTGAGTTTCTGACGGCGCAGAGTTTCAAAAACCAAGGAAGTTTGTCCTTCTAAAAGTACATTCGTGAGTTGAAAATCGTCATATTCAATGCTCTTGCAACACACATGGTCGATATGGCATTTTTCAATAGTTGTAAGTCCATTTTGTTTTGCATAGGCGCAAAGTTTATCTATTTCGTTTGAAAGCGCCCACATACTGTGCCCACAACTTTCAACAAGATAGTTCGAGAGATTTGCATCAAATTCTATATTTCCCTCGGTGAAGTGTCGCAAAATCCACGAAGTCATACGAGTTCCAACAGGGAAAGAAAATTCAACAGGGGTAAGGATTTTTGATATTTGTTTGAACGCTTCGCTCGGTCTTTTTTGAGTTCCTGCATCAAAAAGGTGAGAGTCAGCACGAAGAATAAGAACAGTATGGTCGCAGTCTTCAATAGCGCAAAGGGCTTCACAAAGTTCTGAAAGTTCGTCCTTTTTCAAGGACTTAAAATCAAGAGAACGAACCTCAACAAGTTTCTTTTCAGCCATCATAGGAAGTGCAACGATTGCGTTGCAAAGGTTGGCGGGGGTGTAGTCCTCGCCATAAATAACTATGTGGTTGAATTCGTCAAAACCGCCGTCAAGAACTTTCTTTTTTACCTCTTTTGAATAGGACAATTTGAGATAGTCCTCGTCACCATAAAAGAGATACCCACCGTGGAGCGATTTTAACTCTTGTCTGAATTCTGCCTCTGTCATACTTTCTTGATTTCCATCCTCATTTCTGTTTTTTGTGCAAGTGCGCCTTTGAGTTCCAAAATATATGAAATTTCAAGCACACCATCGTCTAAAATTCGGTTGTCAACCCTCTTTGCGTAAATGCCGAGTTCAAATGGCATATATGGGGTGTTGTATACGGAAATTGTGCGCTCACCCTGCGAAAAGAGCATAATTGTATTTACTGCGCCAGAACGGGTAATGGTCACTTCCTTTGGCTCGTTTTTGTTGAAAGCGATTACCACTTTAACACCGCCCATTCCACTTGTGTCGTCCTCAAAGTAGGTAATGTGAGTCGTGTCACCTGTTTGAGTTATAAGACCATCAAAATTAGTCGTTATAACATCAATTTCATCAGCGCAAAGTCCTTTGTAAGGGTCGGGTTCATAAATCGGCTCGTTGCCAAAAAAAGCATTGCCGAAAAGCGAAAAACCGCCTTGCTCGCTTTGCATTGTCATAATAGTTATTTTACATTTCATTTTTTGATAATTAACTCCGGAAGTTTAATGCTTACTCTTGCGTTGTCTGCAACACTCTCGGTTATAAATGAGTTACCACCGATAACTGCGCCCTCACCGATAACAGTGTCTCCACCGAGAATAGATGCGCCTGAGTAAATTGTAACATTGTCCTTGATTGTCGGGTGTCTTTTAACTCCCGAAAGAATTTGACCTTTTCTTGGAGAGAGCGCGCCAAGGGTAACGCCCTGATAAAGACGAACGCGTTTTCCAATAACGGTTGTTTCGCCGATAACTATGCCTGTTCCGTGGTCGATAAAGAAATATTCGCCAATCGTTGCACCTGGGTTTATATCAATACCCGTTGACGAGTGCGCGTATTCTGTCATAACACGAGGAACAAATTCAACGCCATCTTCATATAGCAAATGTGCCACCCTGTATACGAAAATCGCATAAAAACCTGGGTAAGAGAAGATGATTTCTTCCTTGCTTTGAGCCGCGGGGTCGCCCTCGAACGCAGCCTCGGCGTCGGTTATGAGTATTTTGTGAATACGAGGAAGTTCAGAAACAAATCTTGTCGCAATTCGTTCAGCCTCGGATGAAATGTCTTCCTTTTTCTTCACGGAAAGAGCGAGGGAAATTTGCTTTTTTATTCTTCCATAAATTGAATAAAGAAGTGGCTCTGCAAACGCAAGAGAGTCACCTTTTGCCTCGTTTGGCGCAAAATACGCAGGGAACATAAGTTTTTTAATGTCGCCAAGAATGTTTATAATTTCCTCTCTGTCAGGCAAAGAAAGTTCCGCCCCTGTCATTGTTATGGCGCTTTCTTTGTAGGATGAGGACATTTCCTTTGCAATTTTTGATATATCTAACATAAATTACTCCTTTTGTCAAGTGTGACAAGTATCTTTCTTTAATAATACCACAATGACTTGAAAATATCAAGAAAATATAGTATAATTTTATTATATTAATGAATTTTGAAGGTGTCAAATGAAAATAGAGTTCGAAACAGTTCAAAACTCGCGCGACCTCGGTGGACTTACTACAAAAGACGGAAGACGAGTAAAATATAAAAGGCTTTTAAGAACGGCAAATATGTCGATGCTTAATGAGCGCGATGTTTCAATTTTAAGAGAATATGATTTGAAACTTGTGCTTGATTTTCGCACACAGACAGTTATAAACGCAACGCCGAATGTCAAACTTGATGGCGTAGAGTATGTTCATATTCCTATTGTGAAGGACCTAAATTCCCGTGTTACGAGCAAAGGCGATTATCAAACTCGCTCTATGGCTGATATTTTGCTAACATTTTCGGCGGATTTTGGTGGTAACGGAGTTGCTTGGATGAGGGATTTTTACAAAAATCTCTATTCAAGTGAATATTCACTATCGCAGTATAAAATCTTCTTTGATTACCTCAAAAACCAGACACAGGGTGCGACTATTTTTCACTGTACCGCAGGAAAAGACCGCACAGGAGTTGGCGCGATTTTGCTCCTTTCCTTGCTTGGAGTGGAAAGAGAACAAATCATAAATGACTATCTTGAAACGAATAAAAGTGTCGAGGCAGATATAAGAGCGGCAGAGGAACTCGGCAGAGAAAAGGGTTATGAGGAAAAAATAATTTCAGATATCGCCAAAATCAACGGAGTTATGCGTGAATATGCCGAGGAAGTGTTCGCTTTTATCGACACATACCCCACAATCGAGGACTTTTTCAAGGACAAAATGGGGCTTGACGATGAATATATAGCCAAATTAAGAAATAATTATCTTGAATAAAACAAAAATTAGAAAGCCCTCACTTAATCGAGGGCTTTTTTATTTTGTCGTCACATAAGGGGCAATTTTAATATAATATATTAAAACTTGTTGACTTTTGTTTCCTTATATGGTAGAATGAACTATATATAAATAATTTTGCGTGAGCGCGCTGTGCGCGTATAAATATTCGCAAGTGAATATACAAGGAGAATACGAAGAATGAAAAAATCGTTAAATATCATCTTGCTTTTGAGTTTAATCGTTTTGCTCTGCGTGAGTTTTGCATCTTGCTCAGATACGGGAAGCACACAAGTAAGTTTGTATGTTGGAGATAATCTTTTTAAAACCGTTGATGTAACGATTGGAGAAGAATACGATTTCGGAGTTGCACAAAAAACAGGTTACTCGTTCCTCGGTTGGTATAGTGCCGAAACAAACGGCTCGGCTTATACTGATGCACTTGGAAAGAGTGCGGGAATGGTTTGGAAAGAAACAGACACGCCTGAGGCGTATGCGCTTTTTGAGGCAAACAAGTACAAACTTTTCTTGGATTACTGTGAGGCAAATGCACAAAACTCAATATCGGAAATTTCTGTTACATATGATGCAGAAATAAGTGAAAAAATGCCAGTTCCATTGAAGTCGGGATTTTCTTTTAAAGGTTGGTTCACTGCAAAAGAAAACGGAGTTCAAATCACCGATTCAGCAGGAAACTTCCTTGATAATACCAAGATTTATAACGAATCAGTTTACCCTTTGGGTGAAGGTGGAACAAAGTTGTATGCTCAATGGGGCGGAAAAAGTGTTACATATACTTTCTCGACAGGTGATGGCACGGCGGTTGAAAGCATAAAATACCCTGTTGGCACAGTGATAAATCAACTTCCTTCATCACTTAAAGATAATCATTGCTTTGTATCGTGGTGCTTTGATTCCACAATGCTTTTGCCAATGGAATTCCCTTACACAATTCCAGACTCGTCAGAAGAGCATGTTACATTGTATGCGAACTTTGTTGCGGGAACAGTCGATGTTTTACAATTCAGTACAATTTCATCAACAGGCGACAAAGAATATGAGGTTACATATTCAGGTGATGCTGAAAAAATAGTAATTCCTGATTCTTATTATGGCAAAAAGATAACAAGAATCAAAAAAATTCAATCTTCTACTGTTAAAGAAGTTATATTGCCACAGACAATAACAACAATTATAAATGGTGCGTTTGAAAATTGCATTGCACTTGAAAAGGTAAAAATACCATTCGCAGTAAAAAATATTCCAGAAAAATGTTTTTCACATTGTGCATCTCTTAAATCAATTTACATACCACAAAATGTAACAGCGATAGGAAAAGAGGCGTTTTCTGGTTGTTCATCAATCAACGAAATAAGCCTTTCTAAAAACATTGAAACAGTTGGTAATGGCGCATTTAGAAACATGTCGGCGCTTGAAAAATTTGTAGTTGAAGAAGGAAACGAAAAATATACATCGCAAAGCGATGTTCTTTACTACAAAGTTGGAACTTCGCTCTACTTGGTTCAATACCCTGCTGAAAAAGAGGGCAGTACTTATCAAATAAACGAATCCACAGTTAAAATAATGGAATATGCATTTAGCAGTTCTAAACTTTCAACAATTACAATCAGTGGAAAAATCACTTCTATTGAAAAGGGCGCTTTTGAAAACTGTAAAAATCTTGTAAGTGTTTCGATAAGTGGAACAATGGCGTCGTTCTCGATAGATGCAGACGCATTTTTGAACTGTTCAAATCTCAAAGCGATGAAGATTGAGTTAACAAAAGTTCCAACTCTTAATGAAACATCGTTCTCGGGAGTTTCAGACGCGTTCTCGGTTTATGTAACAAGTGATATGATAAGAACTTATCAAACATCAACCAACTGGCGTCAGATATCAGATAAAATTTATTCGCTTGGAACAATCTTCGGAGATTTTGCAATCGAAGAGGTTGAAAACGGTTATACAATCAGACAATATTTTGGAACAGCAAAAGAAGTTGAAATCCCTGAGATTTTAAACGCTCATAAAATTGTGGAGATTTCACCAAACGCTTTTTCAATGTCAGGAGTTGAAAAGGTAATCGTTCCAAAAGACGTAACAAAAATCGGAGATGGTGCGTTTGCGAACTGTACATCTCTTAAATCAATCGTGATGGAATGCACACCACCAACTCTTGGAAATGATGTGTTTGTAAACGCTCACGAAACATTCGGTATTTATATCAATAACACAACAGCGGTTCTTGATGCATACCGTTCAGCAGAAAAATGGAGCGATTTGGCTGATAAAATTTGGAGTATCAATAATTAATTGCAAAAGCAATGGAGGAGATAAAAATGAAAAAATTATTGGCAGTTTTAGTTTGCTTATTAATGGTAGTGGGCGCAACATTTGCATTTGTTGCATGCTCTGATGAAGATACCGCAAAAAGCATTCAAAACCTCACTTACAATGGTGAAAGCATCACTTGGACACCTGTAAAAAATGCAAAAAATTACAAAATTAGAATCAACAATGGAACAGAGTCCGTTGTAAGTCAGGCACAAGGAATGGTATCTTACAGATATGATTCTGAGGGCAAAGATTTTGATTTCGCTATTGAAGCGGTAGTTAAAGAGGGTAGCGATAAAAACCCAACATATCAGATGCGTTTCCAAAACATCGGTCAAGTTGAAGGCTTGGTTGTTGACAATGGAAACTTGAAATGGACCGCTCTTGATGGCGCAGAAAAATATCAAATTATGTATAATGGCGATATCGTTTCAAGCGATATTGGTACAACCTCATTCCCTATGTCAGCGGGCGAATTTTCATACAAAGTAAGAGCGCTCAAAGGTCTTGCTGAAAGCGTAGATGGAAACAATCCATATTATTCAATTTGGAGCGAAGCAATCACAGGTACAGTTTTGGAAACACCTGCAAACTTGATGTACGACTCCGAAGTTTTCACTTGGGAAAAGGTTAATGGCGCAACATCTTATGTAATTAAGATTGGTAACGAAGAATTTACAACAACTTCAAACAGATATGAATTTGTCGCAGGAAAAGAGGATTTTGCAGTTTCCGTATATGCTGTTGGAAACACTGATATAAAACTTTATAATTCTCAATTCTGCGAAGCAAAGAAATATACATATATCGCTCCTGTTGAAGGAATGAATGTAGTAGATGGCGTTTTGAAATGGACCGCTTCTGAAAATGCAGTTCGTTACAAAATCAAAATCAACGGAATTGTAAACAATGAAGAATTGACAACAAATGAATATGCCGCTTTGTCAAGCGGAAGCAGTTACAGAATTCAAATTATGCCTATTGGCAAGAGCGATTTCTGTTTCTCACACTGGTCAAATGAAATAACTGTAAATATCTTGCGTTCTCCTGTGGTTTCATATAGCGACGGAGTTATTCGTTGGAACCAAGTAACAGGTAGCGCAGGTTACGAAGTTAAAATCACAAAAGGCGACAAAGTTGTTCAAACAACCTCAGTTGGCGAAGAAGTTTTCGTTTACAACTATGCTTTTGAAGAAGCGGGCGATTATCTCGTATATGTAAAAGCGACCTCGCTCGGCACAGGTGGAGTTTATGAGTCTAAATATAGCACAGCGTACTCTGTAAAAAGACTCGGCACACCAACTAACGAATCTGTTCAAAACAGACCTTTGGAACAAAACCAAGTATCAGTATCATTTACACCTTGCGTTGGCGCATCAGGTTATGCGTTGCTCGCTGATGATGTAGAAATCGCAACAATTACAACAGGCGCAACATTCTCGATTGACTTGTCCAAAATGACAAGCAAGACAGAAGAATCCGTTGTAAACTTCAAGATTGTAGCGCGTGGTTCTGTGACAACAACAGGAGCGATTCTTGACTCAAAAGTTCCTCTTGAATTTAATGTTACAAAACTTGCAACACCTCAAAACTTGACAATTAACGGAAACCAAATTTCTTGGGACGGCGTAAACCACACAAGCAAATATGTTTTGACAGTTGATGGCAAGCGTACAGAAGTAACAACAACTTCATTCACACTTACTGATATGGCAGCGGGCGTTCACTCTGTTTATGTTCAAGCAATGGGTAACGGAGAAGAAGTAATCACAGGTGGATTCTCAAATGCGTTGACACTTACAAAACTCTCCACCCCTGCAAACCTCACAATCACAAACGGATTGTTGACTTGGGGAACTGTTTCAAATGCAACCGCTTACAAAGTAATTCTTGGAACAGAAACATATAACGCAGACACAACCTCATTCAATCTTTCAGGTTATGAAAGTTACATTTCAGAAGGTTCAGGAACACAAATCAGCGTTTACGCTATTGGTAATGGCTCTAATGTTATAAACTCTGATGTTTCTGCAACAAAGACAATTAGCAAATACACTCGCCCAAGCAATGTAAAAGTTCTTGGTGACAACCTTGTATGGAACACATCTTCTGTAAATAGCATTAATTGCAACTCCTACAAGATTCTCATTTCAAAAAATGGCGGAGCGCAAACAGAAGTAACAGTATCAGGTAGTTCTTACTCAATGACAAACTTTGAGGGCGGAAACTATGTTGTTAAAGTAGTTGCTCTTGGTGACCATGTTCAAACTATTGACTCACCAGAATCCAACGAATTCTCATTCATGAAGTTGGAATCTATTCAAACTGTAAACAAGGTAAATAACAAATACACTTGGGACGCAGTAGTTGGCGCAACCTCTTACGAAATCAAGTTGAGCAAAGACGCAACTTGGACAACAATTAACACAAACGAATACACACCTACATTTACAAGTGAGGGCGCATACGAAGTTAGCATAAGAGCGATTGGAAACGGCACTGATATTATCAGTTCAAATGTATACTCATTCGAACAAAGAGTAGCAACATTTACAAAGCCAGTTGAACAAGAGGCGCTCACAAACAGCAACGCATTCAGTGTAAAAGTAGTTGACGGCACTACAAACATAC
>JAZSDJ010000128.1:0-4770 GCA_045531105.1 Eubacteriales bacterium
CCACTTGAAAGAATGGGCGAAAAAAGCGCAGAAAAACTCGTTAATTCAATTAGCGCATCAAAAGAAGCAGGGCTTGCAAGAGTTCTTTTCGCACTTGGTATTCGCCATGTCGGTGAGGTTGCATCAGCAAATCTTGCCTCAAAATTCGGCTCAATCGACGCTATCTTTGAAGCAACAGAAGAACAAATTTGCGAAATTGAAGATTTCGGTCTTATAATGGCAAAAAGCGTAGTAGATTTCTTTAAAAAGGACACAACAAAGTATATCGTATCAAAACTCAAAGACGCAGGTGTCGTAATGCAAGAAACAGTGGTTGAAAAAACCACCGAATTTGACGGACTCACCTTTGTCTTGACGGGAACTCTTGAAAATATGACAAGAGATGAGGCGAGCGAAATGATAAAAGCAAGAGGCGGAAAGGTTTCCTCATCTGTTTCTAAAAAGACAGACTATGTCTTGGCAGGAGAAGAGGCAGGCTCGAAACTCACCAAAGCACAAGCACTCGGCGTAAAAATAATTGACAAAGACACATTCCTTAAAATGTGTGGTATTTAAAATGATTGAAATTAGTAAAAATGCCCTTTGGGCAATACAAAAACTCACCGAGTGTGGCTACGAAGCCTATGCTGTCGGTGGAGCAATTCGTGATATTATAATGGGCAAAGGTGCAAACGATTTTGATATTACCACCTCTGCAACCCCTGAGCAAATGAAACTTGTTTTCGAGGGTGAAAGACTTATCGAAACAGGTATCAAACACGGAACTGTAACCATTGTGAAAAATCACGAAAATTTAGAAATAACGACTTATCGCAAGGACGGAAAATACGACGATAATCGTCACCCAAAAAGCGTAGAGTTTACCTCGTCACTTGAAGACGACCTCTCACGCAGAGATTTTACTGTAAACGCCCTTGCATATAGCCCAATTAGCGACACACTCGTGGACTATTTTGATGGAACACGAGATATTCAAAAAAGAGTTATAAGGGCAATAGGAGAACCACAAAAACGATTTGAGGAAGACGCTTTGCGTATTCTTCGTGCAATTCGCTTTTCAGCAACTCTTGGCTTTAAAATCGAAGAAAAAACAAAAGACGCAATGCAAAAGTGCGCCCACCTTATAAAAAATATCTCAAAAGAAAGAATTGCCATCGAACTTAATAAACTTTTGTGTGGCAAAAATGCCAAAAATGCAATCCTTGAAAACTATTCAATTCTCGGACTGATTATTCCCGAAATTAAAAAAATGCATGGTTTTGACCAACGCAACTCTTGGCATGTTTACGATATTCTCACTCATACAGCGGTGGTAGTTGAAAACATACCCCCTGTGCCACATTTAAGGCTTATTGCACTTTTGCACGACATAGGAAAGGTACACACCTTTTCCGTTGACGAAAACGGAGTAGGACACTTTTACGGACACAATGGAGTAAGCGCAGAAAGGGCAAGAGAGTTCTTTAACGAATATAAATACGACAACTTCACAAAGGAGAGGTGCTGTCAGATTATATCGCTTCATGACACTCCTATTGAACCTACAAAAATCTTTATCAAAAAGCGCCTTAACAGAATGGGCAAAGATGCGTTTTTTGACTTGATTGCAATAAAAAGAGCCGATAACCTCGCTCAAAATCTTCAAAAAGTTGACCTTACAACCATTGATAAAATCGAACAAATAGCGAAGCAAATCATTGAAGAAGAAAGTTGTTTTTCTCTTAAAGACCTCGCTGTAAATGGTAAGGATTTAACTGATATAGGATTTGAAAAAGGCAAAAAAATCGGCGAAATTCTTGAATACTTGCTAAATGAAGTTATCGAAGAACGAACGATAAACGACAAACAAACTCTTATAAATATCGCAAAAACAAAATTCGGAGGATGAAAATGCGTTACGAAATAAACAATTATAAGGGCTATGAACTTGGTTCGTTGCCAAAGGACAGTATCAAAGAACTTGAAGATTTTTCTCGTGTGTGTGCCACTGAGGGCATAGTAATGCTCGAAAATAAAAACGACACCTTACCACTTAAAAAAGGCGATAAAGTATCTGTTTTTGGCAGAATACAAAGAGAATATTATAAAAGCGGAACAGGTTCTGGTGGACTTGTAAATGTAAAATATGTTACAAACATTCTCGACGAATTAAAAAAATGCAATGAAGTCGAAGTGAACGAAGAACTTGCGAAAATCTATGCTGACTGGATTAAGGACCATCCATTTGACCCAGGAAAAGGTTGGGGACAAGAGCCTTGGTGTCAGGAAGAAATGGAAATTGACATTTCAACCGTTGAAAACGCAAAAAAATTTGGAGACAAAGCGATAATTGTAATCGGCAGAACGGCAGGAGAGGACAGAGATAACTCTGCAAGTGAGGGAAGTTATCTTTTGACAAGAAAAGAAGAAGACCTTATCAAAAAGGTTACCTCTGTGTTCGAAAAAACAATAGTTGTTCTTAATGTTGGCGCAATTATTGATATGAAATGGGTAAAAAAATATAATGTTTCCTCTGTGCTTTATATATGGCAAGGAGGAATGTGTGGTGGAAGCGCTTGTGTTGATGTTTTAACGGGTAAAGTCAATCCGAGTGGAAAACTTGCCGACACTATCGCATACGATATAAACGACTACCCATCAACCGCTAATTTTGGTGATAAAGCGGGAAGTTACTATAACGAAGATATTTATGTGGGCTATCGCTATTTTGAAACAATGGCAAAAGATAAAGTCCTCTACCCATTCGGTTTTGGACTCTCATACACAACCTTTAAAACAACCACACAGGGCGAGGTAAACGGAAACAAAATCACCATAAAAGCCACTGTTGAAAACACAGGCAAAGTAAGTGGTAAAGAAGTTGTTCAAGTTTATTTTGGCGCACCATACGGAAAACTCGGCAAAAGCGCAAGAGAACTTGTAGCATACGAAAAGACAAAATTGCTCTCACCTAACGAAAAAGAAACTCTTGTTATCGAATTTGACATTGATAAAATGTGCGCTTATGATGATATCGGCGCGACAGGTAACAAATCCTGTTATGTGCTTGAACAAGGGGATTACAATATTTATGTTGGTTCTTGTGTTCGTTGTGCCGAAAAAGTGTTTACATACACACTTGACGAACTCAAAGTAGTTGAAAAATGCACCGAAGCGCTCTCCCCACTTCGCCAAATCGAAAGAATAAAACCAACCGAAGAAGGCGCTTGTGGTAGAGAAAGAATACCAACAAGAACTTATTCAGTAAGAGAAAGAATTAACCAAAACCTTCCAAACGAAATTCCATTCACAGGAAATAAAGGAATAAAACTCGACGATGTAAGAGAAGGCAAAGCGACAATGGACGACTTTGTGGCACAACTCAATGACGAGGAACTTTGTTGTCTTGTAAGAGGCGAGGGAATGAATAGCCCGAAGGTAACCCCAGGCACAGGAAGTTGCTTTGCAGGCGTTACAGAGGAACTTATTTCCTATGGTATTCCAATCGTGTGTACAACTGATGGTCCTTCTGGAATAAGAATGGACAGTGGACTTTTGGCAACAAGTATGCCAAACGGAACTTGCCTTGCATGCACATTTAATAAAGACCTCGTAACGGACCTTTATGCCCTTGAAGGCGTTGAAATGACCGCTTATGAAATTGATGTAATCCTTGGCCCTGGAATTAATATTCACAGAAGTCCGCTCAACGGAAGAAACTTTGAATATTTCTCCGAAGACCCATACCTTGCAGGTACAATGGCATCTGCAATATCAAAAGGACTTTCAAAGGTAGGAGTTTACTGTACAATCAAACACTTTATGGCAAATAGCCAAGAATGGTTCAGACATCATAACGACTCGATAATGTCAGAAAGAGCAATAAGAGAAATTTATGCTCGTCCTTTTGAAATCGCAGTTAAAGAGGGGAATGTAAAGGCAATTATGACCGCTTATAACTGTGTAAACGGAACGCACGCGGCTTCTTGCTACGACCTTACAAAAACACTTCTTCGCGACGAATGGAAGTATGATGGATTTGTAATGACTGACTGGTGGGCAAAACTCACCGACCTTGACGGACGCGAAAGTAACGACGATTTTGCAAGTATGGTAAAAGCCGTAAATGATGTTTATATGGTTATGCCAAACGCAAAAACAAATAAAGACAACCTTATGGCAAGCCTTGAAAGTGGTTATCTCACAAGAGCGGAACTTCAAGTTTGTGCAAAGAACATTTGTAAATTCGCGATGAACACTCACGCGTATGAGCGCTTTAAGGCAAATGGCTTCAAGTACGATATAACAAACCTTGATATATCTTCAATGAGCGTTTGTTGCGAACTTGAAAGCATTGAACTTGGTGAGGGGATTGCCTTGAAAATCGAAAAATCAGGAAAATATATTCTTGACATCGAATTTGAATCCCCACTTCCTGAACTCGCTCAAATAAGCATAGGTGTAAATGTTGACGGCGCAGATGCTTGCACAGCGGTAGCAAAAGGAACAAACGGAGAGAAGGGAAACATAAAAACACCTATTTCCTTAATGAATTGGAATAAAAAAGTTACTTTCACCTCAAAAGCGAATGTGAAAATAATCAGCGCAAAATTCTTAATCTAAAAAGAAAATTCCCGACACACAGTCGGGAATTTTTTATTTTTCTTCATAAACTTTGTATGTAGGAACAAGTTCTTTTACAAGCAATTTTATTTCTTCGCTTTCTGAATAAGCCTCATCATAAAGTTTATCAAGCATAGAAACAAGTTTTTCTTCATTGAAATCAAAATA
>JAZSDJ010000139.1:0-3147 GCA_045531105.1 Eubacteriales bacterium
TTTGAGGTCTTTATTCAACTTGGCTCAATTCTTGCAGTTTTGATTTTGTTTTTTAATAAATTAAACCCATTTTCAAAGTCAAAATCCGAAGAAATGAAGAAAAAAACTTGGACCTTGTGGCTAAAAGTCATAGTTGCAATGATACCAACAGCAATAATAGGTATTCCTATTGATATGCTTGTAGATTATTTGTTTGGTGAGCATCCTATGGGAATGCTCCTTCTCATATGTTCGGCTCTTATAATTTATGGTGTATTTTTCATACTTATCGAAAAATTTGGCAAGAATAAAACTAAAAAGTATGATGATGTGTACGAGATTGACTATTTGACAGCCCTTAAAATAGGTTGTTTTCAGTCTCTGTCCGTAGTTCCTGGAACTTCTCGTTCTGGCTCTACAATTCTTGGAGCTTCAGTCGTTGGAGTTTCAAGAGAAGCCTCGGCAGAGTTTTCATTTTTTCTTGCAATTCCTGTTATGCTCGGTGCATCACTTTTAAAAGGTGCGAAAGCAATCTTTATTGACAAACTCTCAATGACTCTTACCGAAGTGATAGTCCTTATAACAGGTACTCTCGTCGCTTTTGCCGTGTCGCTTGTGGTCATAAAGTTCTTAATGAACTTTGTCAAAAAACACAGTTTTGAAGTGTTTGGTTGGTATAGAATTGCGCTTGGCATAATTCTTATTGTTTATACCCTTGTGAAATATCTTTAAAAATTAATAAAAAAGTATTGCATATTTAAAAAAAGTGTGCTATATTATTTGTGGAAAAAATTTAAATATAAAAAATAGGAGTAACAAAAATGACTTACAACAAGAAAACAATCGAAGATGTTGCAGTTGCTGGCAAGAGCGTTCTTGTAAGATGCGACTTCAACGTGCCTCTCAAAGACGGTGTAATCACATCTGACAAAAGAATTGTAGGCGCACTTCCTACAATCAAGTATCTTCTTGACAATGGTGCAAAAGTAATCCTTTGCTCACACATGGGCAAACCACATAGCATTCTTTCAGAAGGCTTTGGACTTACAAAGAAAGAAAAGAAAAAGGTTGAAGAACTCCCAGAGGCAGAAAGAGAAGCGGAAACAAAGAAACTTCTCGAAAAGGCTCTCGTTGACGATAAAAAGAAACTCACACTTAAACCTGTTGCAGTAAGACTTAACGAACTTCTTGGCGAAGGCACAGTTACATTCGCAGAAGATATCGTAGGCCCTGACGCAAAGGCAAAAGTTGCCGCTCTTGAAGCAGGAAAAGCAGTTCTTCTCGAAAACGTTCGTTTTGACGCAAGAGAAACAAAGAACAACCCAGAGTTTGCAAAAGAACTCGCATCATATGCTGATCTCTATGTAAACGACGCATTCGGTACCGCTCACCGCGCACACGCAACAACAGCAGGCGTTGCAGACTACCTCCCAGCAGTTTGTGGATACCTTATCCAAAAAGAAATCGGTGTAATGGGCAAAGCGCTCGCTGACCCTGCTCGCCCATTCGTTGCAATTCTCGGTGGTGCAAAAGTTTCTGATAAAATTGGCGTTATTAAGAACCTTATCGAAAAGGTTGATACACTCATCATCGGTGGTGGTATGGCTTACACATTCTTCAAGGCTATGGGCTACAATGTAGGCACATCACTTTGCGAAGACGATAAAGTTGAACTCGCAAAAGAAATGATGGCGAAAGCAGAAGAAAAAGGAGTTAAATTCCTTATTCCTGTTGATAACAAACTTGGTAAAGAATACGACGAAAACACAGACTCAATGTTCTGCGACTCTAACGAATTCCCAGAAGGTTGGATGGGTCTTGATATTGGTCCTAAGACACAAGAAATCTTCGCAGATGCAATCGCAGGTGCAGGTACAGTTGTATGGAATGGTCCTATGGGCGTTAGCGAATGGAAGAATTTCGCAAGCGGAACAGAATCAGTAGCAGAAGCAGTTGCTAACAGTGGCGCTATCTCAATCATCGGTGGTGGTGACTCTGCGGCAGCGGTTGAAAAACATGGCTATGCTGATAAGATGACACACATCTCAACAGGGGGTGGTGCATCACTCGAATTCCTTGAAGGTCTTGAACTCCCAGGCATCGCATGCCTTATGGACAAAGAATAATTAGTTAACACATTTGCGTTTGCGCTCGTGCGCAAACGCAAATTGCATATAGCGGAACGAAAAATTAAACATAAAAGAGGACATAAAAATGAGAAGAAAAGTTATTGCTGGAAACTGGAAAATGAATATGACTCCTTCACAAGCAAAGGCGCTTATCGAGGAGACAAAACCACTCGTTGCAGGTAAAGACAACTGCGACATCATCTTCTGCGTACCATTTGTTGATATTTACGCAGCACAAGAGGCAGCAAAAGGCTCAAACATTAAAATCGGTGCAGAGAATGTTCACTTCGCACCAAAAGGTGCATATACAGGCGAAATTTCTGCTGAAATGCTCAAAGAATGTGGCATTGAATATGTAATTATCGGTCACAGCGAAAGAAGACAGTACTTTGGTGAAACAGACGAAACTGTTAACCTAAGAACAAAGGCAGCCTTAGAGGCTGGCTTAAAGGTTATCCTTTGCTTAGGTGAGGTTAAGGACGAAAGATTAAACGGTATTACAAACGAGGTTGTTTCTATGCAGACAAAGCTTGACTTGTTAGGCGTTACTGAGGAGCAGCTTAAGAATGTAATTATTGCATACGAGCCGGTATGGGCTATTGGTACAGGCTTAACAGCAACACCTGAGCAGGCTGACGAAACCTGTGGTGTTATCAGAAGCACAATTAAGTCCTTGTATGGCGAAAAGGCTGCCAATGAAATCACTATTCAATACGGTGGCTCTATGAACGCAGGTAATGCTGCTGAGCTTTTGGCTAAGGAAAACGTTGACGGTGGTCTTATCGGTGGCGCTTCCTTAAAGGCTAAGGATTTCTCAATTATTGTTGAGGCTGCACAGTAATTTTAAGTAAAATTTAGGCATCACCCCTTTGGGTGGTGCCTTTTTATGTATAGAATGCACAATAAATGATTTATGGGTGTCTTGACAAATGTATAATATAATGGTATAATTACTATGTATCTTTATAATTATGATAAGGAGTATATAGATAGATGATTAAAAGGAAGGTAATGCTAACTTTAGCCCTTATTTCGCTTT